>JAJPXW010000225.1:306-3306 GCA_021205255.1 Burkholderiales bacterium | reverse complement strand
ATAAAGGACTTTTCATAACGGAATTGGGTAAGCTTAGAATTAAGCATAGTCTTTGCAAATACTACAATGACTTTCTCTTAATCTCAGGTCTACCCAAAACAAGGGGGCGCAATGAAACTTAGTTTAAAAACAAAACTAGCTGCTGCTTTTGTAGCGGTGGCTGCCTTTATGCCTTTGCAAACTTCTTCTGTATTAGCCCAATCCAGCACTCCAGTTGCAAGACCAATTTTTGGCTTCATAGTCTTGGATAAGACAACTGTGGCAGATGTACAAAAGGAACTACAAGAAAAGAAATGTGTGGCAGAGTACTCCTATGTCTATGGTATCCAATTTGATGGCACATGCGTAGGATTACCACATGATCCTCAAGTTAATCTACTTTTACCGAAAGACAAGATACCTGAGGATCAAGCAGAAGCCCGTGCAATGCATAGAGAGCCTCCTGAGGCCATGTTAAATCTGCCTATCAATGTCGTTCAGGTTGGCTTCTGGGAATATGCAAAGAATGTATTTGATCAATATGTTGAATTTCTCCAGAAGGACTGGGGTGAACCTAAGCAATGCACTCCGCAAAAGTGGGAAGCCTCATGGGAATGCGATGGCGTTCAAATTAAGTTGAGAGACGACAAACTCACTTATACCAAGATGCCATAACCTTAACTTTATAGGAGATGGTGGCTTCTGTCGCGGAAAATCAGCTGTGACCGTCTCCTATTACCGTTACTGGCCTCACTATTTGTTTCTAATCCTTGAGTTGCTTTCCAGTGGAAGTAGCTTATTAAGCAGGTTCTTTTGTCCTATACATCCATAAGATTTCCAGTGGCAAATTGAAAGAAGTTTCCTGCTTCTACGAGTTGAACCGTCTTAAACGACACCCTGTTCTTTAGATGTGCTGTCCCTATTGCTCTGCTGATAAGGGCTTGAATCCAAAATATAAAAAGCCATTTACAAATCGTCCTTTGATTCCTAGAAATGGGAATTCCGACCTTAAATTAGGGATAGGAGAACTATAGTTGCTTTTAATTGGACATATGTTTAGGAAGGATGTCATCCATTTGCAGGATAGAGAAGGCAGATTTGAATGCCAACGATACCCGATTGATTTGAATAGAAAGCTGTTTAAGAATTAACTTTCTTACCGAAAAGTTGGCAACACTACTATGTCCACTGAATATACCTAATAGCTTTGAAAAACATTGCAAAGCAAAAATTGGAGGAACTTCATGAAAGATTTTATTTATCACAATCCGACTAAAGTCTATTTTGGCAAAGAGCAGTTGCAGCATTTGCCTCAGGAGATTTTAAAGTTCGGAAAGAAAGTTCTAATGGCCTATGACGAAGGCGCTGTTAAAAAGACAGGTCTCTACGACAAGATCGTAAAACTTGCAAATGATAACGGCATCACCTTGTACGAACTTACAGGAATTGACCCAAACCCAAGGCATACTACAGTAAACAAAGGCGTTGATATTTGTGCAAGAGAAAAAGTCGATGTCATTCTTGCCATAGGTGGTGGATCTGCGATTGACTGTGCTAAGGGAATAGCAGCTGCGGCTTTTGAAGAACACAAGGACGTTTGGAAAGTTGTAAAGCGGGGAGGCCCAGTTGAAAAGGCTCTTCCTATGGTTACAGTCCTTACTACTGCAGCGACTGGCTCAGAAATGGATCCCTATGCAGTTATTTCCAATATGGACACCAATGAAAAATTGGTTATTGCCGGACCAGCGCTATTTCCACACGTTTCCTTTGAAAATCCAGAAGATACCTACTCGCTACCTGCTTACCAGACTGCCTGTGGTGCTGTAGATATTTTCAACCACGTTCTAGACCAAGACTATCTTGCTGGTGATGCTACCTTCGATGTGGTGAGAGGATTGCAGGAAGCCGTCATGGCAGCCGTTGTTAAATGGGCTCCAATCGCCATGAAAGAACCTCGCAATTACGATGCAAGAGCCAACTTGATGTGGGCATCCTCTCTAGGATTAAACGGAATGCTTGATGGTGGTTCCTTGCATGTTATGGCTTGCCATCAAATGGAGCATGAATTGTCAGCATACTATGATATTACTCATGGTCTAGGCCTGGCGATAATCACCCCGCGTTGGCTGACTCATATTCTTAACGAAAAGAATGCACCGGAAATCTATCGGCTTGGCGTAAAAGTTTTTGGAGTTCCAGAAGGGCTGGAGCCCATGCAAGGGGCTAAAGAGGCCATCGATGCTGTATCCACTTGGTGCTTTAAGACTTTGGGACTTAAGAGCAACCTAACTGAGCTTGGGATCGATAGCAAGCATTTCAAGGAAATGGCTGAACATGCCTGTCCTGATGGCGTAATTCCAGGTCCAAATCCATTGACTCCAGCCGATGTTGAAAAGATTTACGAGATGTGCCTTCATTAATTACATCCCCATGAAGCACTAATTCAAATAATCCCATAAGAAGTTTGGCCGTAACTTTAAGTAAGCTACGGCCAAAATAGTTTTTGCTGAGAGATGAATTAAGACGTTTACCAGTTAGAAATACAAATGAACCATCTTTGTCTTCTTATCTAGCAGCTACCATTTTTATCAATTCAGCATTGCGTATTCGAGTCCAGTTATCCTGGCATTCAAGTTCGTAAGTTTCTCCGGACGCACCAAAAACGGCTCCAAAAGCGCAAACTTCATTTCTATTTTCCGCCCATTCTTTCTGGCTGTTCTCTAGCTCCTCCTTTTCTCTGCTTCTGGCCAAGGCTTTGGCAAAACTGGCCTGCATTACTTTTTCATCTGCCTCGAGTTGCCTTTTGGCGCATTCGCTTCCTTCTTGAAAAGTTTTTGCCTTAGCACAAAAGCTCCTAATTTCCTTGGAATACTTTGGCTTGGGCAATACTGAAGCGGCAAGCTCATAGATTCTGACAGTTAGATAGGCTTTAATAGCCTCATATGTTGTTAAGCGCCATGCAGGATCAGCATTTTTAGGGTTGGATTGCTCGGCGGTAAGACCATCGATAAACTCTTGATG
>JAJPXW010000225.1:0-295 GCA_021205255.1 Burkholderiales bacterium | reverse complement strand
TCTCTGGTTCTTCGATAGGTCTAAAGCCAACTCGTAGGTATTCTGAAGAAGCGTTTTAAGATAGCTTATTTGGCCTTCCAAGCATTGAAGTCTCTCGTCTCGATTGTCTGTTTCATCGACTGCTTTGCAGGTCTTCTCTACTTCAATTGGATAGAAAGAAGCCTGAGCTGGAACAATCCAGCCATAGTTAAGTGAAAGAATGGCGATGGCAAGAAGTGTTTTTTTCATATTAGTTTTCAATTGAGAGGAGGCTGTCAACTGATTTAAATCTCAGTGCAAAGAGAGCATTTTAAAT
>JAJPXW010000079.1 GCA_021205255.1 Burkholderiales bacterium | reverse complement strand
TGATTGTATACACACAATATCCACTGACAGAAGAGTAGCTAGGTGAACTGAAAATGCCTACATTGCAGAAGGCACTGAGCACCCTCCTCTCACCTTCCCCTGTTTCCGACTTGTTTGTGTTGCAGACTCGTACCTCACCTGAGTGGGAAAGGATTAAATTTGACGAGATGCTTGCTCAGCAACTCATGTTGCGGATCTCAAGAGATAGGCGAAACGCAAGTGACGCTCCAAGCATAATTTGTAGTAACGAGGAAACTTTCCTGCCTAATCAGCTTATCCGATCGCTTCCTTTTAAGTTGACCGAAGCCCAACAAAGAGCGTGGCAGGAAATACTAACGGCAATGGGCGGTCCAAGACCAATGAACCGCCTCCTTCAAGGCGATGTTGGGAGTGGCAAAACGATAGTGGCCGCTTTAGCAGCCTTAGCTGCAGTCGATAATGGCTGGCAAGCTGCCGTCATGGCTCCAACGGAAATATTAGCTGAGCAGCATTACCGGAAAATACGTTCTTGGACGGAGCCGTTGGGGATTTCCGTTGTATGGCTGAGTGGATCGGTAACCACTAAGGATAGACGAATTGCCCTTCAGAAAATTGAGTCAGGCGAAGCGCAGATCATTATTGGTACCCATGCACTTATCCAACAAGGCGTTGTGTATCGGAAGCTAGGATTTGCAATCGTAGACGAACAACAAAGATTTGGAGTTGAACAAAGACTTTCATTGATGTCAAGAACAGAAGGCGGAACTTTAATGCCCCATCTTCTGATGCTTTCAGCCACTCCGATTCCACGAACCTTGTCGCTGTGCTACATGGCCGATATGGATATGTCCGTCATTGACGAATTACCCCCAGGCAGGACCCCAATTACAACCAAGATATATAGACAATCGAGGAAAGAAGAAATTGCCGCTGTTCTCCTTAAGGAGCTACGAGCGGGAAAACAGGCCTATTGGGTCTGTCCTCTAATAGAAGAAAGCGAAAAAGTTGATTTAAGCGCCGCGGAGGACGCCTTCCGTTTTTTACAGGAGCACCTTCCCGGTATCAAGATAGAACTACTTCACGGGAGGATGGCTCCCGAGATTAAACAAGCCACCATGGACAGATTCCAGAAAGGAGAAACTTCCCTTTTGGTATCGACAACTGTCATAGAGGTTGGCGTAGATGTCCCTTCCGCAGTAATTATGGTCATTGACCAGGCCGAAAGATTCGGTCTTGCCCAGTTGCATCAGCTTCGTGGGCGTATAGGAAGGGGATCAGAAAAAAGTTTCTGTATAGCGTTGTATGGAGAAAATCTCACTCAAACAGCTAGAGAGCGATTGAAGATTTTCAGGGGAACGCAGGATGGGTTCAAGATCGCTGAAAAAGATCTAGAGCTCAGAGGTCCTGGCGAATACCTTGGAGCTCGCCAATCAGGAGAGCAATTGTTGAGATATGCCAATGTCAACGAAGAGGAACTTGCTGAAAAAGCGGTTTCTCTGGCAGAAAAGTGGATTCTGAATAAGGATCCAAGAGCAGAGGCGGTTACAAGCCGCTGGTTTGAAAGCAGGGAAAATTACCTGAAAGCCTAAACAAATGGAGCATTAATTGACTCTTATTGAACTGAAGTACATAGTCGCAGTTGCGAAAATGAAGCACTTCGGAAAGGCGGCCTCCATTTGCGGGGTTTCGCAACCTACTTTATCAGTAGCAATCAAGAAGCTCGAGACTGAACTTGGACTTCACATTTTCGAACGTAAGAACACAGAAATTGTCACTACACCCACCGGAATTCATATCATTCGGCAGGCGCAGGCAATACTCGAGGAGGTTACAAAACTAAAAGAAATTGCAGACTATGAGAAGGATCCCCTGGACGGTCCGCTTAACGTTGGAATTATCTTCACGATAAGTCCGTTCCTATTACCTGAACTAGTCAAGAAATCGCTGGCTCGGACACCCCAGATGCCTTTGGTCATTACTGAAGGTTATACGGCAGGGCTTATCCAGAAGCTAAAAGCCGGCGAGATCGATGCCCTTATTTGCGCCTTACCCGTATATGACCCAGCAGGTTTGATGAGCTGCAATCTATACGACGAGGATTTCGTGGTCGTCACTTCAGGCAACCACCCGTTCGCTAAGAAGGAAATGGTAAAAATGGAGGACCTGAAGCAGGAAGAGATGTTGCTTCTTGCCCCAGGAAATTGTTTGCGTGATCAAGTTCTGGAAGCTTGTCCGGATCGTGATTCCGTAGACGTCGGAATGGCCATGAATTTGCGCTTTACCGGGGGTTCCTCCCTACAGACTTTGCGGCATATGGTTGCCGGTGGTCTCGGCATCTCCGTATTTCCTGCTAGTGCCGTTAACTACGACCTAGACGATTCGCTGGTGCGATATCTGAAAATCGAACCGCCAGTTCCTTCTAGACGCGTCTCCATTATTTGGAGAAGGACATTTAAGCGCGACAAGGCGATTATGCGCCTAGTTGAAACATGCGCCTCTATTAATCTGGAAGGGATCAGACATTTACCTTCTGATCCCCAGCCTTTAAACAAGGCAGAAATCTAAAGCTTTCGGCTAAATTCATCGCCAAGTTCAATAGCCCTCTTGCGGCAAGCTTTCATGGCTTCCAGCATCGTTTGCTGGAAGCCATTTTCTTCCATGACCTTAACGGCTTCAATAGTAGTGCCACCCTTGCTTTGAACCGCTTTACTAAGTTCAGTAAAGCTATGGGGTGAACCTTGCGCTAGCTTAGCGGACCCTAAGACTGTATAGATGGCCAGCTGCCTTGCAATTTCAGGGCTAAATCCGTAGTTGAGGCCCGCTTTTTCAAGTGCCTCGAGAAATAGGAACACGTAGGCTGGACCAGAGCCACTTATGCAAGTAATGGATTCGATCATTGCTTCTTTGTCGCACCAGACTAATAATCCAGTTGGAGCCAGGATAGTTTCGACCATTGGTCTATCTTCTTTAGCCGCTTCGGTCAGGAAAATACCATCGACCCCTAAGCCAGTCTTTACTGGAGTATTTGGCATAACTCTGCAAATGCGGTTTTTACCAGTCATCTTGATAAGATCCTTAGTCTGCACACCGGCCGCTATGGAAAGAATTAGTCCTGTACCTAAGAAAGGCTTTATTTCAGTAATAGCCTGGGGTAAGTCCTGTGGTTTCACAGCTAGGACTACGCAATTCAGGTTTTTAATCCACTCTCCTGGTTTTGTATGGGTTTGTACCCCGTATTGTTGGGACAGAGCTTTTAGTTTCGCTTCTTCCCGGTCAAGCACGTGGATGGAAGGCCGATCATCAACTGAAGAGATGCGGGAGATCAAGGC
>JAJPXW010000002.1 GCA_021205255.1 Burkholderiales bacterium | reverse complement strand
CCTTGAGGAAATTGCCAGGAATGCTGTCCTATCCGCTTTCCCCAAAAAACCTGTATTAAAGGGTTGGCCAAAATGATTCCAACGTTCGGCCTGTACCCCTGTTGATCTAACATAAAACTTTTACAATACCTGCGCTTTTGTGGCGCATTATAAAAGTGTGCGTAATAACCCATAGTTGACTATGGGACAGAATAAGAACATAAATTTAGGTGAGAAAAAGTAAATGAAGGCTAGTCAGTTTTTTATCTCGACCAAAAAAGAACCTCCAGGCGATGCGGACATCGTTAGCCAGAAATTAATGCTGCAGGCAGGCATGATAAAAAAACTTGCGGCCGGAATTTTTACCTATATGCCATTAGGCTTGAGGGTAGTTCGTAAAATAGAAAAGATTATCCGCGAAGAAATGGAGAGGTCCGGCGCCATTGAAATACTGACTCCCGTGCTGCAACCAGCAGAAATTTGGATGGAGACAGGAAGATGGCAGAAATACGGTCCCGAGCTTATGAGATTAAAAGATAGGCATCAAAGGGATTTTGTTCTGCAGCCGACTAGCGAAGAAGCATTTACAGATGTCGTGCGTCAAGAGATTAACTCCTGGAAACAGATGCCGCTGATGCTCTACCAAATTCAGACTAAGGTTAGAGATGAAAGGCGCCCCCGTTTCGGTGTGATGCGCAGCCGTGAATTCATTATGAAGGATACCTATTCCTTCGACAGGACGCCGGAAGAAGCCAAGAAAAGCTATCAGATTATGTTTGATGCCTACTGCAGGATTTTCGATAGGTGAGGTTTGGAATATAGCGCAGTCAGAGCGGATTCCGGTCAAATCGGAGGCAACCTTTCGCAAGAATTCCAGGTAATTGCCAACACTGGCGAAGACCAGATCGTCTGGAGTCCGGCCAGCGATTTTGCAGCCAATATTGAACTTGCTCCAGCTCCTGCTGTTGTCACAGAAAGAGCTGAGCCTACTGAAGAAATGAAAATGGTGCCTACACCTGGTAAAGATAAGTGCGAAAGCATGACTGAATATCTGGGTGAACCACTCACTAAAAGTGTTAAGGCCGTAGTTGTTGCAGCTGACCGCTTTAACGAAGATGGAACGGAAGCAAAGCCGCAAATCGTTCTTCTTCTAGTGCGTGGCGATCATTCATTGAATGAAGTCAAAGCTGGGAAGTTGGATCTCTTAAAGAAAGGATTCCGGTTCGCGACTGATGAGGAAATTATTGAAGCCTTTGGTTCGAAGCCAGGATATCTTGGACCAGTTGGCATTCCGACAGCAGTTCCAGTCGTTGCCGATCTTACAGTTGCCAATATGAGTGACTTTATTGTTGGTGCAAATAAAGAAGACCATCATATTCGAGGAGTGAATTGGGGACGCGACCTACCTGAGCCAGATGTAGTAGCCGATATCCGTAATGTTGTTGAAGGGGATATGGATCCAGAAGGCAAAGCTCCTTTGAAAATGCAACGTGGCATTGAAGTTGGACACGTCTTTTATTTAGGAGACAGATACTCCAAGCCAATGAATGCCGTTTACTTAGATCAGAACGGACAGTCGAAACCTATCTCCATGGGCTGCTATGGAATTGGAGTAACAAGAATTCCTGGAGCTGCTATTGAGCAGTGCAATGACGAAAAAGGAATGATCTGGCCAGATGCTATGGCGCCCTTTACTGCAGTTATTTGCCCACTTGGCTATGACAAGAGCGAACAGGTAAAAAAGGCATCTGATGAGCTCTATGAATTTCTTAAGGATCAGGGCGTCGATGTTATTCTCGATGACCGTGGATTAAGACCTGGACCAATGTTTGCAGACTGGGAATTAATTGGAGTACCTCATCGCATCACTATAGGTGACCGTGGGCTTAAAGAAGGAATTATTGAATACACACCAAGAAAGACTTTAAAGACGGAAAAAGTGCCTGCAGAAGAGTTCAAAGAATTTATTCTTGGGAAGCTCAATTTATAGAGGAGTTTTCTAGTTTGGCAACCATCCGACTCTTCAATTGACCATTGTTATCTTGGCGACCTTCTGGTCGCCTTGGCTTGTTTAGTTACGGCGTAATTCAGGATACGAGGGGGAGTTTTGTCCATATGACTTTTGGATTGGAGATCAGGTGAGTTTGAAAGTGTGCCCTTTCCATGTTCCAAAGATGGCGACATTTTTATGGCTACGTGACTTTTCTGTTTTTCTGAAGTCATTTCACTTGCTAGATAAGAAACTCTAGGAGCAGATTCTTACTGAGAATTGACACTAAGTTTCACCTTTTATCTTGTTTTAAGGCGAGGCCGCATCGGAGGGGGTGCAGCTTGAGTCTGAACTTTTTTATTGAATTGGTTTTGTCTGGACTCCCGAGAGCCCAGACAAAAGATTTAGACAAGATTTATAGCTTCTTTCTCTTCTTCTATTTGCTCTATCTTATCAGTCAGTCAGAAGAAGGTATTCTGCAGTTCTTTTGAACGTACGGAAATACGCCATACATTTTGAAGAACTCTTGAAGAAAGCTTCTGCTACG
The DNA here is from genome assembly GCA_021205255.1 of Burkholderiales bacterium. Taxonomy (GTDB): domain Bacteria; phylum Pseudomonadota; class Gammaproteobacteria; order Burkholderiales; family Burkholderiaceae_F; genus JAJPXW01. Next base: position 811 of record JAJPXW010000002.1, on the reverse strand, counting down.
TCAATTACCTTTTTACTATTCCAGGCTAGGACTTCAACATAATCGTATTTTTTGCCGTTGGCTTCTCCTACGATCTTAACCGAGTCGGGACCAGCCTTTTCGATAAGCTCCTTTTCGAAGACTTGCCTGAACTCCTCTCGTTCTTTTTGTGCATTTTCTCCTTTGAAAGAGTCTATCGTGTAATAGAAATAGCCTGCCGCAACACCATCCGCTTCTAATTGATCAAGGTCATTAACTTCATTCTTGAGGTAAGGGCCTTGGAATTTTTGGCACATTGTCTTGCCACTGGTAATGTCCTCTCTTGGGATCCAATCCTCTGGAGAGCCTTCCGGTTCTTCCCACTCATAAGAAACCATGTTATCCAAAATTGCGTCAACTGGAGCATGGAGATCGAATCCTTTATCGGCAAAGAATTTTGGCAACTGTGTTGGAGTCAGTATGGTTCCTCCTTTTGTCTCGGGAGGTTCAATATTGAGAACAAAGAATTTTGGAACGTACTTTATGCAGCCAACGTCACCAAGAAAATGTCTCAGGCTGGCCTGTACTTCGGGATATTCTCCAGGGAAAATATTTTGGTATTTCAGGAAAGCATCCCAGTCCTTACAATAGGCAAATGCTGAAAAGTTCTCTCCTAGCAACAAAGAAATGGTGTCTATATCGAAATCTGGCCGAGCTGGTTCCCCATCTTCTCCTTCTACATATATCCCCAAGTATTTATCCGTTTGGGGAGAATTTATTATTTCGATAGGCCAGTTCTGTTTAAGAGCTTCAGGAGTTTGCTACTTTATGTATTTCCACTCGAAACCACATT
>JAJPXW010000380.1 GCA_021205255.1 Burkholderiales bacterium | reverse complement strand
CGGCTTTCCAGTGGAAAGAAATTTGTCTCCGGCAACCGCTGTGATTTCGGTGCCAAGGCAAAGTCAGGGAAAAAAGAGGATACTGGATCGGAGCAATTTAATCTCCATACTTGGAAACTGAGGCATCTATTTGAGGGCACTCCTCTACCAATTGAGAAGGCTCCTAGAGGGATTCTAGGCATTCCACGTGTCCTTAATATGTATGAACACTATCCCTACTGGTTCACGCTTTTCACGGAACTGGGCTTCCGTATTGAGCTTTCTCCTGAATCCAATAAAGAGATTTTCAATTCCGGTCTGTCCTCCATGCCTTCGCAGTCGGTTTGCTTACCAGCGAAGCTAGTACATGGCCACATCGCCTGGCTCTCTTCCCATGGCATATGCAGAATTTGGTTCCCGTGTGTACCGAAGGAGAAGAAATTCTTCAGCGAGCAAATCAATACCTTTTCGTGTCCTGTAGTGACAGGTTATCCTGAAGTTGCCAAATTGAATTTAGAAGCCTCAGAAAGACGCAAGCTAAATATCTTGTCGCCTTTCCTCGTCATTGCAAACCGAAAAAGCGTTTTTACGGCACTACATGAATGCTTCCCTGATATTCCTAGAAAGGAAATTGAGACCGCTGTCAAGAAAGCGGAAAACGCTCTGAAGAGCTGGCATGATAGGCTGATTAATGAGGCTGAAAGAATCCTTGCGGATAGCCAAGCTGCAGGCAAGAAAGTAATTGTTCTAGCGGGTCGCCCCTACCACGTAGATCCCTTCATTAACCATGGACTACCAACTTATCTCGAGTCATTGGGTGTTTCGGTGTTAACTGAAGACTCGATCGTTCATCTTGCACCGGATCCAGGAAATCTCAGAGTTATTAATCAATGGTCATTCCATTCCCGTCTTTATAGAGCTGCTGCTTTTGCAGCACAAGAGCCAAATGTGGAGATGATTCAGCTGACCAGCTTTGGCTGTGGCATAGATGCAATTACTTCGGATCAGATAGAAGAAATTCTTTGCAAAAAAGAAAAGACCTACACGTTGCTTAAAATCGATGAAGGCTCATCAATAGGACAAGCTAAAATTCGCATCGCTTCAACGCTAGCCACAGTTGAAGAAAGAGATGCCAAGAAAAAAACCAACTCTGCTTCCGACGGGCATAAAGAAGCTAAACCAACAAACGAGAAATTCAAAGAAGCCCCTTACTATAAGAAATCGTATCGTAAAACTCATACCATACTGGCCCCTCAGATGTCGCCTATTCATTTTCGTCTGATTGCCAATGTGTTCGAGTACAACGGCTATCACATGGACTTGCTTCCCGCTGTTTCAGAACAAGCTATTGAAACAGGGCTTAAATATGTAAATAACGATGCTTGCTATCCCTCAATTGTTACTATCGGCCAACTGATTGAAGCCCTTAGAACAGGAGAGTACGATCCTGACACAACTGCCTTAATGCTTTCCCAGACATGTGGACCGTGCCGGGCTACAAACTACATTTCACTGCTCCGGAAGGCTTTAGATAACTTAGGTTTTCCACAAGTGCCTGTAGTATCCGTTTCAGGAGGAGAACTTAATAAGCAACCCGGCTTTTCAATAACTCCCATGGGACTAAGACGGCTCTCGTTGGCCGTTCTCTACGGAGATATGTTGCAGAGGCTTTACTACTCAACTTTATCGCATGAACTTTTTAAAGGCGATGCCCAGGAGCTTTTAAACAAATGGCTTAAGAGGGCAACTGATGTTTCATGCTGGGGTTCAACTAGTAAATTTAAATCCGACTTGGACGTGATGGTCCGTGAGTTTGGTTCCGTGCCACAAGATGGCAACCTAAAGCCAAAAGTGGGAATTGTCGGAGAAATCCTACTTAAGTTCCACCCCGATGCCAATAAACATTTAGCCCAAATGGTTATTGAGGAAGGCGGTGAGCCCATACTTACAGACTTTGCGGATTTCTTCCTCTATTGCATGACGGACAGCATTTGGGAACATCGCCACATGAACGGTTCGTTCTTCAAATCAAAAACCAATGAGTTGTTCATGGCCTGGGTAGAGACCTTACGGGCTCCAATGCGTAAAGCTCTCTACGGAACGGGATATTTCCCAGTCTCAGACCTTAATGACCTGCAGGACTCGGTCGCTGGCATCGTTAATCTTGGCGAACAAGCTGGAGAAGGATGGTTATTGCCTGCTGAGATGATAGCTTTTGCGCGTCATGGAATAAACAATGTACTGTGCCTGCAGCCATTTGGCTGCTTGCCTAATCACATTACCGGCAAAGGAGTAATTAAGGCTTTACGAGAAAAGTTCAAGGACTTTAACCTTATGGCGCTCGACTTCGAAGCGGGAACCTCAGAAGCCTATATTTCCAATCGGGTTAAACTTTTCATGACGGTAGCCCATGAAGCAACTTCGACTCCAAACAGCAAGTCTCATTTTCTAGACATATACGCACCAAATCCACTGATGCAATTGGACTCTTTAGGAAGAGTTAAGAGAAACGTTCAGCCAGTTGAATCACCAGTTCGTATTTATAGAAATAAACATGCTTAGCGGGTTTCTATGGCTCTTAGTTAGCCAGCTTAGCCGTGGCTCCTTGAGGCCTATCTTTCTTTTTGTTTCCTCACAAGCCTATGACTCGTAGGAATTGGAATTTTCACTTCAGCAATTTATTTGAAGGACTACAAGCTCGACCTTAAAGACAGTAGGACGTAAAGAAAAATTTTGAAGACGGGAGAACCGCTTTATTCAAAGCGGTCCCTTAACTGTAGAACTACTTTTTGGATTTCTTTTTTGAACGATTTTTTGACTTTTTGCTATGCGAAGGGGTAGGGGGTTCAGTTTCATTTTCATCTGCCTCACTTCCATCCTGTTTCTCTCCAACATGCATTTTTGCCTCAGCAAGTAATGCTTGGGCAGGTTCGTCAAATTTACTTACATCTACGGTAGGAATGGCAACGGCACTTTCGTCTTCTTTTGCATCTTTCTTTGCCTGCTTCTGAACTAGGCCTTCTAAAGTGACCTTTAAAGAGTCGATGAATTCAAGCATTATATCAAGACGCACATTAGCCGGATATTTCTTGTTCGCTGATTTAATCACAGATTTGTAAATAAGCTCAGCAAGCTTTTTATCGTTGGTCAAGGCTTTAACGCCCATATAACCTCCATTTATTTTAACAATCTTTATCTTAACGGAATATGGGGCTTATTTCACGAAAAGATTAAAACAAAAATTAATGGACTCACTTTTATTTAGAGCCATCACTACTACTTTTGGGATTGGCTTCTTTAGCTTCTTCCCTTTCAATTTGTTTAATTTTGTCCTGGACTTTTTCTCTTTCCTTTTCTCTACGCCTTATTGC
>JAJPXW010000186.1:453-3355 GCA_021205255.1 Burkholderiales bacterium | reverse complement strand
GTAACTTATTAACTTATAAAACTCCTACCTGAATTTCAAAAGACAATCTGGTCAGTAAAACCATTTTCTCTTTGCAGGCCACGTAGCCATTGCTTGGCTGGAATCTTGAGCCGCTTCTGGATTTCAGCACTTCTTTCCTGCAGCTCTTCAATGGAAAAGGTGCGTTTAGGTCCTTTTGTGGCCAATACCACTTTATTGCCGGAATCGGCCTCCGGCATGATGATTATCCTGCCGTCGAACGCCTCTTCGATTGCCGCATGGCTTTTCGCAAAGTCCTCCCCGCCGAAAAGGTTGACGCTAAAGACGCCACCGTCTCGCAATGCCTTTTTGCAAAGTTTGTAAAAAGGAATATCGTCATAGACTGGTCCCCATTTTGTTTCATCATAGATATCGCAAAACAGCCAGTCGAATGGCTGTAAATTTTTTCTCCCGAGATATTTCCTGCAGTCCTCGAAAACGATTTCCATACGATCATCCGGCTCCGGCAACTTGAACCACATCCGGCAAGCCATATAGACGTCTTCGGAAATTTCGACAATGGTGCTCTTAGCTTCCGGTAGATATTTCCAACAAAACTTTGCGAAGCCCCCTGCTCCGAGTCCTAGCTGCAAAATTGACTGAGGGTGTGGCACAAAAAGAGCCACTGCAGCCATGGCTTTTTGATATTCAAGCGAAAGATTGTAGGGCCGATTAATAAGCATTCCGCCCTGCACCCATTCAGGACCAAAATGCATATAGCGGTACCCGTCACTTTCGGAAAAATACACATGCGTCCTTTTCTTCGCCATGGTTATTCTCAGTGGTTAAGTGTTGTTGGAAGTCAAAATGAAAAGTGTTGAGGATAAGCCAATACTTAAGCAAAATCCCTAAGCTAATAAAAACATTATTGCCAGTTCAATAGCCAACATCTAACCAAAACTGAGCTGATTGAATGGGTCAAATTTTCAGGATTCATACACAAAAGGCGCCGAAGCGCCTTTTGGAAATCATGAATTATGGAAGCAAAACTTTAGTTAATCGTCTTCTTTTCCATCGTGTCAATTAACATCTGGTTCATTCTTTGAACGAATCCAGCTGGATCGGCAAGTTGCTCGCCTTCCATTAATTGAGCCTGTTCAAGAAGAATCTTAGCCCAGTCATTATTGAAAGCATCCTTTTCACGCAGTCTTGCCACTAATGGGTTGTTTGGATTCAGCTCAAGAATTGGCTTGCTCTCAGGGACATCTTGACCGGCCATCTTCATCATGCGAACAAATGCAGGGTTAAGAGCATTGGCATCGTTCACAATGCATGACGGAGAGTCGGTAAGACGCAAAGTCATCCGGACATCCTTGACGGAATCGCCAAGCGCTTCCTTGAATTTATCGATAAGAGGCTTGTATTCAGTCTGGAGTTTTTCTTTCTCTTCCTTTTCCTTCTTATCGGCTAATTCGCCAAGATCGAGGTCACCTTTAGCAATATTGACAAATTTCTTGCCTTCATATTCAAACATGAATTGCATAAGCCATTCGTCAATTGGACCGCCCATTAATAGGACTTCCACATCTTTTTTCTTAAAGACTTCAAGCAATGGGCTCTTTGCAGCTGTTTCAGGAGTATCGCCAGTAACGTAGTAAATGTCGTTTTGGCCGGTCTTCTTTCTTGCTAAATAGCCATCCAGAGTGGTGGTTGGTTTGCCATCACTTGCTGTGGAGATAAAGCGGAAAAGTTTCTGCAATCTTTCTGCATTGGCGTGGTCTTCTCCCATGCCTTCTTTAAGGACTGAACCGAATAATGTCCAGAACTTATCGTAATCGGCTGCTCTATTGGCTGCTAGATCTTCAAGCATAGAGAGCACACGCTTAGTGGAACCGTCCCTTATGGCCTTCAAGTCACGGGTCTGCTGGAGAATTTCACGGCTAACGTTAAGTGGTAGGTCTTCGGAATCAATTACACCACGGACAAAGCGCAAGTATCGAGGCATGAGCTTGGAAGCATCATCCATAATGAATACACGTTTCACATAGAGCTTGACGCCATGGACGTTTTCTCTATCCCACAGGTCAAAAGGAGCTGTGCTTGGTATATAGAGAAGCTGGATGTATTCATTCTTACCTTCTACACGATTGTGAGTCCAGCAAAGTGGATCGGAAGGATCGTGAGAAACATGGTGGTAGAACTCCTTGTATTGTTCTTCAGTAATTTCGGACTTTGGACGAGCCCAAAGAGCGTTTCCTTGGTTAACTGCTTCCCATTCGCCAGTATCTACAACCTTATCATCCTTAAACTCTTCCTTTCCCATCAAAATTGGGGTGGAAATATGGTCGGAGTAGTGAGTAAGGATTTCACGTAGACGATATTTGCTGACGAGGTCCTGATCATCCTTCTTTATATGGAGAATAACGTCGGTTCCGAAGTGTTCTCTCGTTGTATTTTCAACCGTAAAGTCACCTTCTCCAGTGCTTTCCCACAAAACGGCATCTTCTGGTTTAGTTCCAGCTTTACGGGAGATGACTGTAACTTTGTCGGATACGATAAATGAGGAGTAGAAACCTACGCCAAATTGTCCGATTAACTTGGCATCCTTTTGCTGGTCACCAGTCAAGTGAGCAAAGAATTCTTTTGTGCCACTCTTTGCAATTGTTCCGAGTTGGGCAATGGCCTCTTCCCTTGTCATTCCAATACCGTCGTCACTGACTGTTATTGTCATTTCTTTGTCATTGACGCCAATGCGGATTGAAGGATGGGGATCCTGGGTTAGAAACTCCGGATGGCTTATAGCTTCGAAACGTAGCTTATCGATTGCGTCTGAAGCATTGGAAATTAGCTCGCGGAGAAAAATTTCTCTATTTGAATACAAAGAATGCACCATTAAATGGAGCATTTGTTTAACTTCGGTCTGGAACCCTAGGGTCTCCTTATC
>JAJPXW010000186.1:0-443 GCA_021205255.1 Burkholderiales bacterium | reverse complement strand
ATTTGGAGTCTGACTACAATTTTTCAAGGCACGGATTCTAGTTCGGAGGGGGTTAAGTGTTAAAAAACTTTGCCCAATATCAGAATTAGATCTGAAACAAAAGCTAACTGTAAAAGAGTTTTGAAGAAAATTGGCAAATAAAACTTAGCAAGGCTGTGAAGAGTTCGAGATTAAAGCCAATGAAGTTAATCAAGTATCAAAAACATTTATCTGAAAATTTAAAGTCAAATTCCACTGATGACGTTTACTTGGAGGCTGAAGACAAAGGGATAGTCAATGGAAAGTTAAGATCAGTGGATGTTTAAGAACAAATAGCAGAATAAAAATTTCTAAAAGTTTGAGCAGTCTCGGAATTATTTCCTGCTATTAAGATTTTTTATTATTTTTTCAAAAATCTAATTTAGCACCCATATAAAATGAAAACCCGCATTTAGCAGGGCGTA
>JAJPXW010000061.1 GCA_021205255.1 Burkholderiales bacterium | reverse complement strand
GACTTGGAATTTCTGACTGTAGCAGAAACGCTACATTAAATCTTTTCATATCACCTTAATTGTGGGAAAGTGTAGTTCTCTTTTCAAAAAGGAGAACAAATGAAACTATCTGAACTGACCACTGGACTGGTAGGAGTCTTCACCTCCCAGCACATGTCGGAAAAGACATTGCATAAATACCAGCTGCAGTGGAATCATCTGGAAGCATTCCTCACCGACGCCTACGGTGACGACAATTTCGACTACGAGCGCGGAATGGCTTACTTTCAAAAGAAGTTTGGGCTACTGCCCAATGCCGTACTTGGGGAATTGGCTCCAGGGCAGCAAAGAGTCCTTCGCGTAATTAATACATTGGAGGAATTCCAGCTGACTGGAGGCGTTGCAAATATGCACTACTCACGCAAGACGCCTCCGGTGCTTACTAGGAAATTTGCCGCCTTCCTAACCGAATATGAAACTGAATACCTCCGCGAAGCCCTATCCAAGTCGAGAAACCAGTTCCTGCGCCGAATATGCCAGAACCTTCTGCTGCATCTGCAGCAGATTGGAGTGGAGGATCTATCGGCGGTCAACATGCCAGCTCTGGAATCCTTCATGAAGACCTGGGCTTCCTACAGCGCTCGAACGGTAAACAATAACCTGGGTGCCCTGAGGCATTTACTGCGCTATATGCATTCGCGGAAGATAATCGACACCGACCTTTCGGAAAAACTTCACGCAAGGAAACTGTTCCAGGATTCCTCCATACCTTCCGGCTGGACAGACCAGGAGATCCAAATCCTTCTTGACTCAATCGACCGCAACAATCCCATGGGCAAGCGCGACTACGCAATGATCTTGCTGGCGTGCGTACTGGGGATACGTGCCGGAGACATTGCTGGCTTGAAGTTCTCGAACCTAGACCTGAGATCCAAGCGCATTAGCCTTATCCAGCATAAGACGCAACGGCCGCTCGATCTTCCCATTCCAAAGGAAGTTGGCTGGCCCCTTATCGACTATATCAAGAACGGCCGGCCCGAGTTCGTAAAGTCGGATTTCGTCTTTGTCAGGCACACGGCTCCGTTCACGCCATTTTCCCGCGGCAACGCGCTCTCGGCCATGCTGGACAACCGGTGCAGAAAAGCCGGGATTAAAAAAAGCAACATGCATCGGGGTTTCCATTCGCTCAGACATGCCGCAGCAAATGGGTATCTTGAAATGGAGACCCCGCTTCCCGTTATCACTGAAATTCTGGGACATGCCAATATGAGGACCACGTCCATCTACTTGAAGCGGGATTTGAAGAAGTTGGCAGAATGCGTACTGAACCCGGAGGAGCCTACCGATGGCAAAGCTTGAACTAAAGAGCCCGCTTGGGACCGAAATGCTGGAATACAGGCAGCACCGCATTAATAACCTTCGCTATTGCCAGGAGTCCTCCAGGGACGGTCTCTATCGTGGCTTGGATAGCCTTCTGATTTCCTTTGGAGCAAAGGAAAAAGCAATTTCACGTGAGGTCGCTGAAGCGTGGTGCCGCAAAAAGAGCTATGAGTCGCCAGGAACCCAGCGCCGGAGAGTTTCCTTCCTTAGGCAGTTCTGTCTCTATCTTTCCGACCGTGGCTACAAGGTCTATATTCCTCCCAGGAAAACGGCTCAGGCAGCCAGGAAATACGATGCCCACATCTTCAGCGACGACGAACTGCATCGCTTCTTCCAGGCTGTGGACCATCCAAAGTTTGCCAATGCAGGAACTGTAAGAAGAGACCTGATGATGCCACTGTACTTCCGCATCCTCTATACCAGTGGGATGCGCGTGACTGAACTAGCCACCATAAGAATTGCCGATATCGATATTGAGAAAGCAGTGATTACGGTGCGTAACGGAAAGAACGGCAAAGACCGCCTGGTCCCCTTCCATCAGTCCCTAGGTGAAACATGCGGGAAAGTGATTGACCTTATTGGTGCTGCTAGCGACTCCAAGGATTATTTCTTCCAAATCAAGGAAGGCAAATGCCCTTCTAGAAACTACATCTACTATCGCTTCAGGGAAGCTCTGGAGCAAGCTGGAATCTCCCATCTGGGAAGAGGTAGAGGGCCGCGTGTCCACGACTTCCGGCACACCTATTGCGTGAATCTCCTGCGCAAATGGATTCATGAGAAGCGCAACTTGCTCGCCTGTATGCCGTATATGCGGACTATGCTGGGCCATACCGGATTTGAGGAGACGGCATACTACTTGAAGCTCACGAGCCGCGAATTTCCCGAAGTACGGGATCAGGTCGGGGCCAAATTCCCAAATATCATTGAGGAACCAAAAGATGACGAACCAGAATTCTACTGACTTCGCGGAGTTGACCGTATCGTTTCTCACGGACTACATGCCACTGCAGCGTGGCCTCTCCAACAATACCATCCTGAGCTACCGGGACACTTTCAAGCTGCTTCTGCGTTTTATAGCCAACGACAAGTCGTTGGACTTGAAGAAGTTCTCGCTTAAGGAGCTGGACAGAAATTTGATATTGGAATTCCTATCCTCCTATAGGAACAAAGGGGCAAGCTCCAGAACGGCAAACCAGAGGCTTGCGGCCATCAAGGCGTTCTGTGAATATGTCTCAACCGAAGTCCCGGACTGTCTTAACCAGCTTCTTGGCATCAGGAACATCAAATCCAAGAGGAGCCCTGGTCGGCAAATCCAGTTCCTGACCGTCGAGCAGACGACATTGTTGGTCAACTTGCCCGACATTAGGAGCAGGACCGGATTAAGGCACAGGGTCATTCTCACTTTGCTCTACGACAGTGGCTGCAGAGTTCAGGAACTTTGTGACCTGACAGTGGGAGATGTCTTTGTATGCGATGCGGTCTCCACTGTGAAATTGCATGGCAAGGGCAATAAGACCCGCACCGTTTTTATTTCACAAGCAACCGCCAAGCTTCTTTCCCTCTACAAGGAAAAGTTCCATCGGCATTCTCTAGTTGATGAGCCTTTCATCAAAGGCCGCTACGGTGGAAAGATCAAGAGGAACGGGGTTGCCTATGTTCTAGACAAGTATGGCAAAGAAGCGACTCTAAAAGATCCTACGTTTCCGGCCCATATCCATTGCCACATGCTTAGGCATAGCAAAGCCATGCACCTTCTCCAAGCCGGCGTTGAGATTACCAGAATACGTGATTTCATGGGTCATGAAGACGTATCGGCAACAATGGTCTACGTCAAGGCTGACAATAGGCTTAAGGAGGAAGTCATTGGCAGGCTGGCTCCTAAAGTAGTCAAGGATGCGCCCAAGGAGGATTGGACAAAGGACAAGGACTTGATGGCCTTCCTGGACACATTGGGATAAAAGTTATGGGCACTTCCTCAGGCAACTTTGATTAAAACTATGCACAGTGACCT
>JAJPXW010000192.1 GCA_021205255.1 Burkholderiales bacterium | reverse complement strand
TCTTTGCCTCAATCGGATACTGGTACGCCTAAGAATCCGGTACAGAGAAGCCAGACTCAGAAGTTCAAAGCCCAAGCTTCTCAAAATCAAAAGTCTCGGGCTCTCCAGGCCCAATTCCAGAAGGCACAAACAAAGAAGGTACCCTCCGAAGAAGGCAAACGCCAGATACAGCCTAAGATTGCGAATGGAAAACAAAAGGGGAGGAAAACTCTTTATCTTCCTCCAGTACGTGCTCAAGTTCCAAGGAATCTGCCAAAGAAACTTGCTCTACCACCTCACTTGCCAGTTTCCGGCAAAGCCGAGGAAATTAAAGATGCTATTAAAAACAATCAAGTTGTCATTGTCTGCGGAGAGACTGGATCTGGTAAAACTACCCAGTTACCCAAGATTTGCCTGCAGCTTGGCAGAGGACAGAAGAAGTTAATAGGACATACCCAGCCTAGAAGAATTGCCGCTGTTTCCATTGCAAAACGAATTGCTGAGGAGACGGAGACTAAGACTGGAGAAGTTGCCGGTTATCAAATTCGCTTTAAAGATAATATTGAACCAGGCGCGAGCCTCAAGTTAATGACTGATGGAATCCTCCTTGCGGAAACTCAGTCGGATCCTTTACTTAAAAAGTACGACACCATTATTCTTGACGAGGCGCACGAAAGAAGTCTGAATATTGATTTTCTTCTTGGCTATTTAAAGGAAATCCTTCCGAAACGCCCGGATCTCAAACTAATTATTACTTCGGCGACAATCGATGCTAGCCGATTTGCCGAGCACTTCAAGAGCGTAAATAAAAACGATGTACCTGTTATTAATGTTTCAGGTCGTCTTTATCCAGTTGAAATACTTTATCGGCCTATTCTCGATGAGGACGATAGCGAAGATAGAAACCTGATGACAGCCATCGTCGATGCATGCGAAGAACTACTTCGGAAAGGTCCAGGCGATATTCTGGTATTTCTTCCCGGAGAGCGCGAGATTCGCGAAGCGGCAGATGCGCTTGCCAAACTTACTTATCCAGGTGTGGATATTCTTCAGCTGTTTTCAAGAATGGCGATTGAAGACCAGGACAGGATCTTCCATTCTGCAGGTGGACGCAGGATCGTACTATCCACAAACATTGCTGAAACATCCTTGACTGTCCCTGGGATTCGTTACGTAGTGGATTCCGGCCTGGCTAGAGTCAAGAGATATTCCTACCGCAATAAAGTAGAGCAGTTACAAGTTGAGCCAATCAGTCAAGCCGCCGCCAAGCAAAGGGCAGGGCGCTGTGGAAGAACTGCTAATGGAGTGTGTATCAGACTTTACGAAGAAGACGACTACAACAAAAGATCGGAATATACGGATCCGGAAATACTCAGAAGTTCTTTAGCGACAGTTATTCTGAGAATGAAGTCTTTGCACTTGACTGAAATTCAGCAGTTTCCTTTTGTCGATGCTCCATTGCCAAAAGCTATAACTGACGGCTACGATCTTTTAATCGAGCTTAATGCTGTTAAGAGTAGAGGAGGAGACCTTACTGATATAGGAAAGGAATTAGCCCGGCTTCCAGTTGATGCCAAACTAGCAAGAATGCTATTAGCAGGGGCTAGAAACAATGCGCTTGCTGAAGTTCTAGTCGTAGCCGCTGCCCTAAGCGTCCAAGATCCAAGAGATCGCCCCTTGGAACAGCAAACGCAGGCAGCCCAGGCTCATAAGAAGTTTGCCACTGAAAAAAGTGATTTCGCTTCTTATTTAAAAATGTGGGATTTCATGCAGAAGGCCATTGAGAACAAGGAAAGCAATCGCAAGCTTGAAAAGCAGTTCAAGGAAAATTTCCTTTCTCCAAGGCGTCTGCGCGAATGGAGAGATGTCCAGCGTACTTTCTGGCCTGCGTGGGAATCTAGGTAAAAGAAATGAAGAAGGAGATTGGAGAACTCCACCTTTTACTGGTGCAAGAGGTATTAAATTTTGGCCATGGCCCGGCTCGTCCTTAGCGAAAAAAGCTGGCAAATGGATAATGGCCGCTGAAATTGTGGAGACTTCCCGTCTGTACGCCAGGACCATCGCCGATATCAATCCGGACTGGATAGAAAGTATCGGAGCCCATTTACTAAAGAAGTCATGGATAGAACCCCACTGGGAAAAGAATAGTGGACAAGTGGTGGCCTATGAAAATGGAACTCTTTATGGACTGCCAGTCTATGGGCAAAGAAAAGTTCCATTTGCGCCTAAGGATCCTGTACTAGCTCGGGAGATTTTTATTCGGTCTGCATTAGTCGAAGGTGATTTTGCAAGCCAAGCGTCTTTCTGGAGACATAACTCCACGCTTATTAAAGAAATCCAGGAAATGGAACATAAATCGCGCCGGCCAGATGTTCTTGTCGATGACGAAACCATTTTCCGTTTCTACGATAGAAATTTAGGAAAAGAAGTATTTAGTACTGCCACTTTGGACAAGTGGCTAGCCGAGCAGCAAAAGAAGAACCCCAAAGCTCTTTACATGACCCGCAGTCAATTAATGCTGCATGACGCTTCTGGCATCACAATTGAGTACTTTCCTAAAAAGCTCGAAGTCGCCGGTGTTCCTATGGCCGTTTTCTATAACTTTGACCCTGGTTCACCTCGCGATGGAGTGACTCTCACTGTCCCTATCTATGCGTTGAACCAAATTAAAGAAGAGCCTATGGAATGGCTAGTGCCGGGGATGGTGAAAGAAAAAGTCCAGGCTCTAGTAAAAAGTCTTCCTCAAAGGCTAAGAAGGCATTTTGTCCCCCTTCCCGAGTGGGCTAAGAAATTTGCCACTTCCCATGAGATTCCTTCCGGCTCTTTGTACGACGCTGTTATCCAACAGGCAAAACGGGACTTTGGGATCGATATCGTTAGGGAAGACTTTAAATTAGAGCAACTTCAGCCACATTTATTCATGAACTACAAAGTAGTCGATGTGCATGGGCGGCAAATCGGTATGTCACGTAGTCTTCCGCAACTTAGAAGCGAACTAAGTGTCCTAGCAAGAGAAAATTTCCAGTCAATTGCTTCTCAGGACGCAAAGGTAGCTGAAGAGCTTACTGACCAAATTACCGATTGGTCATTTGGAGATCTTCCTGAAATCATGGAGATACGCCGAAAAGGAATCTCATTAGTCGGCCATCCTGCCGTTGTAGATAAAGGTAGCTATTGTTCCCTAGAGGTTTTCGATGATCCAATAGAAGCACGTACCCGTCACTTTTATGGAGTCAGACGTCTTATCCGTGGAAGAATAAAAGAGCAGCTGAAATATTTAGATAAGAATCTTAAGGATCTGCAAGGGGCTCAAATAATTGGTTCGACCTTGAGCTTTTCGAAGCAGGCATTTGAAGATTGGACACAGCTTAAAAATGAAGTAGTAGATGCGG
>JAJPXW010000314.1:1309-3376 GCA_021205255.1 Burkholderiales bacterium | reverse complement strand
GGCGTTACGACATCAGTACTTGGACGCTGAGTGGCAAGAATAAGGTGAATGCCAGCTGCTCTAGCTTTTTGAGCCAGACGAACAATAAGTCCTTCAACTTGTTTCTTGTGGGTGCTCAGCAAATCGGCAAGCTCGTCAATAATGATGACGATATAGCAGAACTTCTCTAGAACCTTCGGCTCATCGGTATTAAGAGTACGAGGATCGTAGATCGGTTGGCCAGCAGCCGTGGCCTGTTCTATCTTTTCGTTGTAGTCCTCGAACTTACGAACACCAGCAGCTTTCATCTGTTTATAGCGCTTATCCATTTCCCGGACTGCCCACTCAAGCGCATTAGCTGCCTGGTCCATCTCAGTAATAACTGGGGTAATAAGATGAGGAATATCTTCATAAAGGCCGAATTCAACAACTTTTGGATCGACAAGGATAAGTCTCAACTCTTCAGGCGTGTTCTTATAGAGCATCGACAGAATCATCGAGTTGATACCGACCGATTTTCCTGAGCCTGTTGTACCAGCAACGAGAAGGTGCGGCGCTTTTGCTAAATCAATGATGTAGGGTTCGCCGGAAATACTCTTTCCAAGGGCAAGCGTCAATCTTGACTTACTTTGCTTGAAAGTTTCGCTACCTAAAATCTCTTTTAAGAAGATAGTCTGCATGGTTGCGTTTGGATTCGGAACTTCCAACCCAATGCAATCCATTTCACGCATGTTTTCAATAACACGGATACTTGATTCCCCCAAACCTCTAGCCAAGTCCTTAGCCACACCGACGATCTTGCTAGATGGAGTCCCGGGAGCTGGTTGAATCTTATACATTGTGATGATTGGACCAGGCATCCAACTTAGAACTTTGACCCTAATACGATAGCTTTCCAGAGTCTTTTCAATGCGGGAGGCCGTCATTTGAAGCTCTTCGTTTTCCATCTGAGGACGGTTATAAGGTGGCTGTCTCAGAAGGTGAGCATCAGGGAGATGGTATTCCTCAGGTACTGGTGCATCATCTTCTGGAATTGGAGCTACTTCGGTTTCTTCGATTTCTTGAACTTCTTGAATTTCATTAACATCATCGAAATCATGCACCTTTTCGGCATTATCGAAAACTGCTTCGCTCTGCTCGACTTCGTCCATAGGTTCAATCTCATGAACTGGTTCATAAGGTTTATAGCCCTGAGGATCTGGATCAATTCTCTCCTTTACGTCCGGCTGATGGAATTCTTCAAGTGGAGATTCTTCCGGTATGGGCAAGTCTTGTGGTTCCGACTTGAATTTTGCGAGCTTTACTTCCGTTTGAGTCGGCAGAATTGGTTCGTTATTTTCCTTCCACGGCGAAACAGGTTCGGTCTCTTCCGGAATAAAAGGTTTGGGTCTAGGCATACCCTTCTTCTCTACTTCAAGAGCGTCTAGGTCTTCTAAGAGTCTTTGTCTCTTTCTCTTTTGCTCTTTGCCTTCCTGGTTGTCATCGTACTTTTGCTTAGTAGCGATTAGACGCTTAACCATAAGTTCTAAAGTAGCACCGATTCCTTCTACAAAAGAAAGCCAAGAAAAGCTGAAAACGCTTGGTGCCGTGAGGAAGATCAGGACTAGACAGATAATCGTGCTACCAGTAAGACCTGCCCAATAGAGTAGCTCGGTTCCAATTGCGCTTCCTATTACTCCACCCGAAGTACCGGGCAAGCCCGCTCGATAAGAATAAAAGCGCAAAAAGAGCAAAGTACAGAGTGAGAGCGTAAGAATACAAAAGCTAACTAATCTCAAGCCGTTGGATTGGGATTCTTCAGAAGAAACCTTTAAAGCCTTCCAACCTTGTATAGCAAGAATTATTAGTCCAGCAAGGAAGAGCCACGCTCCCCACCCAAAAAGAAGATAAAGCAGATCGGATGTCCATGCACCAAAACTGCCACATATATTGTGTATCTCTAGCTCAGTACTAGCTCTTGAAAATCCAAGATCTAATGTGTTATATGTGCTAAGAGCGCCCGCCAAAAATATAGCTAAAAATACAGAGACCACAAAAAATAAAAAACCCATTAGACGGGTTAAACCACTATTCTTTGCTGGATCCGAG
>JAJPXW010000314.1:0-1299 GCA_021205255.1 Burkholderiales bacterium | reverse complement strand
AAACTCTGACGAGGAAAAGGCATTTGTTCTAGAATTGCTCATTCAGTGCGGTCCAAATAATCCTCTTAATTAAAAACTATTGATCATCACTATAATTCCGACCACTCGTAATATTAAAGGAAATTCAAATGTCTTCCGAAGTAGTACATTCCAAAGTCCTTGTACTTGGATCCGGCCCTGCTGGATATACTGCCGCAATTTATGCGGCCCGCGCAAACCTTGCACCTACCCTCATTACTGGACAGGAACAAGGCGGACAGTTAACAACCACAACTGAAGTCGATAACTGGCCGGGCGAACCCAATGGAGTGATGGGTCCTACATTGATGACCCGTATGCTAGAACAGGCAGAACGCTTCGAAACTAAGATCATTTTTGATGAAATTCATGAGGCGCACCTCAACGAAAAGCCAATCCGCCTGACTGGGCATAATGGAGACTATACCTGTGATGTCCTCATTATTGCTACTGGGGCAAGTGCCAAGTACCTTGGTCTACCTAGCGAAGAAGCTTACAAGGGAAAAGGCGTGTCAGGATGCGCAACTTGCGACGGCTTCTTTTATAAAAATCAGGAGGTAGCCATTGTAGGGGGTGGGGATTCCGCTATTAAGGAAGCTATCTATTTAGCTGGTATTGCCTCGAAGGTTCACATGATCCATCGTCGCGACACATATAGAGCAGAACCGATCATGGTCGATAAGCTCAAGAGCGTTGCTGCCGAAGGCAAGATCGTTCTCCATGAGTTCTGCGTAGTCGAAGAAATTGTTGGCGACGACAAAGGCGTCACCGGCATTAAGATTCGCAACGTAAAGACCGACAATGTCGAGACCATTCCAGTACATGGTGTGTTTATTGCAATTGGCCACAAACCCAACACTGACATCTTCCAGGGTCAGCTGGAAATGAAGAACGGCTACATCGTCACTAAGGGAATTGCTTCCGGAACAGCCCAGGCAACCAATATTGAAGGTGTATTCGCCGCTGGCGACGTCCAAGACCAGATCTATCGTCAGGCCGTCACATCCGCAGCAACTGGATGCATGGCTGCACTTGATGCTCTTGCTTATCTTGAAAAACAAGGCAAAGCCTAATTTCTAATTTGTTTGGTAAGCCCCGAATTCGGGGCTTTTTATTTCACTTAAGAACCGAACTCACGTTGTATGGAAACATCTCTCCTTAGATACTGATTACTTATTAACTTTTCTCTTAGATCTAAGGGGACAGTGGCACGGATAGAGAAAAGTTTTTTCTTCCGCTCTGTATCCGTTTAAGCCATTGATCTCGCGCTATAGCTTTTGT
>JAJPXW010000168.1 GCA_021205255.1 Burkholderiales bacterium | reverse complement strand
AAACAGTATTAATCTCTATATGCATAAGTTATAAATCGACAAGAAAAAGCACCAAAAGGCCCTACTAATCTAGTAGGGCCTTTGTAAAAGCCACAATTCTGTTGGTTAACTTGCACTAAGCGTGAAGATCTCTTTCAAATCATCGTCTGAAAGATCTCCGATCCAAGTTTCTCCTACGTTCACAGTCATATTTGCCAACTTTCTCTTAGATTCGATCAGTTCATTGATCTTATCTTCAAATGTATCGGCGCTAATCATTCTGTAGACATTGACATCACGTGTCTGCCCTATGCGATATGCACGGTCAGTTGCTTGGTCCTCGACGGCTGGATTCCACCACAAATCATAATGAATTACAGCTGAAGCCCCTTGAATATTCAGTCCCAGTCCAGCTGCTCTTAGGCAGAGAATCAAAACCTGCTGGCTTCTGTCGCTTTGAAATTCATCAACGATTTCTTGACGGTGAGTAGTGCCTCCATGAATAAACGCAGGTCTTTTTCCTGTTTTTTCTTCCAGCCATTTTTGGATGATATCCCCCATGACTTTATACTGAGTAAAGAGGATAACTTTACGGCCTGCCTCCTTCATTTCTTCAAGGATTTCCAATACCCTTTGCATTTTGCCGGAGTCTTCAGGCTTATTAAAACTGGAAGTTTTCTCATAAAGCACTGGACTATTGCAAATTTGTTTGAGGTTGAGAATTAATTGCAGGACCATGTAACGCTTTTTCGTAGGATCATCTTCTTTCAATATCTCTGCTAAGTCTCTGTCAACACGAGCTTTATACAGAGCTGCCTGCTCTGCAGTAAGCGAACAGTACTCATTGATACTAATCTTCTCAGGCAGATCCGAAATAATAGACTTATCAGTTTTCAAACGGCGCATGATGAAAGGTGCGGTCAGATTTCTGAACTGGGCGACCACTTCTTTGTCATGCGCGACTTCTATTGGCTTCGAGAAGTTATCTTGGAATTGCTTTACAGTTCCAAGAACGCCAGGATTCGTAGCATCCATTATCGACCAGTATTCAGTCAATCGGTTTTCCACTGGCGTACCACTCATCGCTATACAAGCCCGCCGTTTAATTTGCTTTACTGCTTTGGAGATAGCAGTCGTATAGTTCTTGATCGTCTGGGCTTCATCTAGGATAAGAACACTAAAGCTTTTCTTCTTTAATGCGTCAATTGAGGCTCTTAAAGTTCCATATGTCGTAATTACAACATGCAGGCCTTCCATGTCTGTCGATCTAGATGAACCGTAGAAAAGACCAAATTTTATTTCAGGTGCAAACCGCCGAATTTCTTTTTTCCAGTTTTCAATAAGTGTCTTTGGAATAACGATCAAGCTCGGTTCCTTGTCCAATCCTCCTTCACTGCGCAAAGCATCAAGAAAACTGATCACTTGAACTGTCTTTCCAAGGCCCATATCGTCAGCTAATATAGAGCCGAGGCCAATCTTGAAATTGCGCATTAGCCAGCTATATCCTTTTTCCTGATAGGGACGAAGCACCGCATTCAGACTTTCTGGTACTGTGATGTCGGGACTTGCTAAAAGAGCCGCTAAGGCTTTCTTGAGCTCTTCGGATAAATGAACTTTAAATTCATCGACTTTACCGGTTAGGATGGCACGGACCATGCCATTTTTGGTTATATTCAGATCCTTGCCGTCAAGCTTCCTTTGGATTTTTTGAATCTGTGCCGCATCAACATATATAAACCGATCATGGAAGCGGACAATTTTGCCTGCTTTCTTAGCCAGTTCGTAAAACTCCTGTGGTGTGATTTCCTCATCGCCTACTGCTAGTCTCCAGTTGAATCTCAAAAGCGACATGAGCTCGAAGAATGATTGCTTTTCAGGCTGTTCTTCGGTTTCCACATCTAGTTGCAGTTGGGGTTGCAGAAGATATCGAAGAGAACGAGGCAAAACTACTCGCACGCCAAGCAAACGCAAGGCAGGAAGCGCCTGAAACATCAAAGGCGTCAATTGTTCCATTGTGATGGAGACATTATTCCCTTGACTTCTCAACAACGCATTTAAGTCTTCACAATATCTCGACAATCTTGCAGTCAATTGCATAACGGCAAATTTGGAAGATGACCATTTACGCCTCTTCAATACTTGGTTAAGTGTCACCAGCTCTCTACGAACTTTGCCATCTTTGGTGGTAATTGGCGATTCAAGATGGAAACTTAAATCCAGGTAGACGGGTCTCTCAAATGCTTCTTCTACTCCTTCAGCCTTCTCTTCGTTTGGATCGACAATTGTCAAAACAGGCTTTATATCTTTTGTCGGCCTACTAAGAGGAGAAAGCCATTCAGTCAATCTAAGCTTTACCCCTTCGAGCTTCGGATCAAGTGACGTATCGGCTGCGAAAGGTCCAAAGAGTATTTGTTCTTCAAGACTTTGATATGGCTTCTTCTCTTCAATTACATCAAACGTACCTGCCATATAGCTTTCTATGATGGCCCCAATAAGCACCTGTCCGACTACAAGCGGTGGAATGTCGAGTGGGCCTTCAATCCGGAGGAAATCCGGAGACAGGCATA
This sequence comes from Burkholderiales bacterium, assembly GCA_021205255.1. Taxonomy (GTDB): domain Bacteria; phylum Pseudomonadota; class Gammaproteobacteria; order Burkholderiales; family Burkholderiaceae_F; genus JAJPXW01. Next base: position 833 of record JAJPXW010000168.1, on the reverse strand, counting down.
GGGCAAGCTTGCCGACTTGCTCGACGAGTTTGAGAAGTTCTTCAGATCTCACTGAAGGAAACCATTGGATGCGGATATATCCAGGCTTCGGCTCAAATAGTAATGGTTCAACGGCAGAAGCCGCTACAAATTTCGTAGCGACTACCCAAATATAGAAGAGTGCTTCGAGGTCAGCTGGCGATTCGGCCAGCCTCTTGGCATTGGAATATCCGGAGAAAATCTCGAAAAGCTCGACTTTCCGTCCTGCCGATCTCTTTCCGCTAATCGAAATTTCCTCTAATCTTCCTGTATCAGGGTTAAATTCCTTCCACTTCATGGAAGGAGCAGGCCTAGCCCAGCCAAGTTCAGTGATATCAAGAAACACTTCGGAAGAATCCCAGGTAGGAGGCGTTCTTTCGGATAAGTTAGTAAGCTGTTGAGTTGCTAATTTTGAAGAGAACTTTAGAAAATTGGCCAACTGGTCCCTAAGGTTACCGTGGATGAAGCCAGCTGGTCTATCCTCAAGGAGCGCCAACATTGCATCGGAATCGAAATCGACGGATTGATAGCTCAATCGGGTCAACTGACCTAACATGCTCTCATCGCCTTCCGAGTAATTATCTGTCTCTCCTGAGCTTTCTACTGCGATAACTTCTCCCTCTTCAACTTCCTCGGGTTCGTCTTCGTCCTCAAGGTCAAAATACACGTTTGGCAAATCGCTGGCCTCAAGCAAGTCAGACCAAGTCGGTATTTCGGGCTGAGTCGCTTCTCCGATTTCAATTCCTCTATTTTCAAGCTCCTTTATGAGATCTACACCATGAAGCTCGAATATCAGGAAAGGATTACTGTCTATT
>JAJPXW010000044.1 GCA_021205255.1 Burkholderiales bacterium | reverse complement strand
GGACTATTATTTTCCTAGTAATTTCAAGGTATTTTTCTTCATTGAACCATTGAATCATTGAATTCCAAACAGGAGATCGCAGGATGGGTGTCCCTCAGGAAATATTGGCGGTTCCAAGGCCGACCAACACCATTGTCCAGGATCTTGGTGGTAATGGTCTCAGGCGCTTTGCCGTGCTCGAGAGAAAAGGAATCGTCCATACCGAAGCTGGCAAGAGGTATCCCCGCAACGGCAAAGTTGTCGGCCATATTATCGACGGCAAGTTCATGCCCAGGAAACCCAACGCCGGCACCGGCGACGAGAACATGCTCTCCTACGGTGTGCCTGCACTTGTGCACGATCAGATGCGGGACGTGCAGTCCGAGCTCCTTGAAGTGTACGGCGTACGCGATGTCTATACGACCATGGCTCTTGTCGCGGTAAGGGTGAAATGTCCTGGCATCGCATGCCGCACCGTCGACAACGTCTACCGGACCTCCTACGCAAGCCGCTACTGGCACAACGCGGCGGTATCGAAAAATTCCCTGAGTTCTCTCCTGGAGAGGCTGGGCATGGATGTCGCCAAGCGCAGGGATTTTTTTCGCAGGCATGTCGAAGCGGCTGCCAAGGGCTGCCATATCCTGATTGACGGCACGTTGAAGCAGGACACCAGCACGATAAACGACGTCTCGGGCTACTCCTACAAGGCTAGAGTCAGGGGCACGCGCGACATTTCCCTGCTCTACGCGTTTTGCGTGGAGAGAAACGAACCGGCCTGCGCCGAAGTGTTCCCGGGAAACTGTCCCGATGTCTCGGCCGTGCGCAGCTTTGTGGAGCACAATGGAATAAAGTCGGGAATTATTATTGCCGACAAGGGCTTCTCCCCCTCAAAGGTCCTGGAGCTGCACCGGCAATTTCCAAACCTGCATTTTCTCATCCCTCTGAAGCGCAACAGCGACTACGTCAAGGAATACCATCTACTTGACTTCAGCGAAAGCGATCGGACCCTTGGCAAGAGCGGCGCTCTCTACAAGACCGCCAAGACGACCGACGGCTTGTTCCTCTACGCTTTCAAGGATATCGCGAGGGCTGCCAAGGAGTACCGCGACTATATGGAGCGCGAGATTAAGGCTGGTACCTTCAGTCCGGAGAAATTGCAGAAGAAGATGGGTTCGTTTGGCGTCATCGCCTTTATTTCAGACATCGAGCTGGATCCCGAAATAGTGTACTCCAACTATCTGGACCGCTGGTTGATAGAGCTCGCATTCGACCGCTACAAGAACGATCTTGAACTCGATATCACGAGGGTGCAGAACAACTTCTCGGTCCAGGGCAACGAGTTCGTCAACTTCCTCTGCACGCTGGCCACTTTCAGGATTCTCAACCTGATGGCGAGGAAGAAGCTGCTGGAGAAGATGACCTACGGCCAGCTTATAGACGAACTGGACTGCGCGCAGAGAAGCTCCAAGGCACCTCTTGAAGTGGAGCCTAGCAGGGACGACGGATACTGGGACAACAAGGACTTCGGCTACGATGTCCTGGCGGCTTTGGGTCTTTGCAAGCCTGACGCCGGCAAAAAGAATAGCTGCAAAGTCAATGAAGGACAAGCAAAGCGTCCAAGGGGACGACCTAGGAAGGAAAAACCGGAATTCGTAGGCCCAAAACGCCCGGTAGGGCGTCCAAGGATTCACCCATTGCAAACTGATGCTGTCAAGAGACCAAGAGGTAGGCCGAGAAAATCTGTAGTAATTTCATCAAGTGATAGTCAATAATTTTGGGAACTTTTTATTTAAGTTCAGAAAAGGAAAACGGTTACCTTTCAGCATTTAGCGACGACTTCTCTCCGTACATGATTTTGGCAGCTGAAGGTGCAACTTTGGAGGATTTGGTTAGGGAAGTCAACGCTGAAATTCAGGAAGCTATGGAGATTGTCTTTGTACAGCCTCCTAAAGAACCGATTGCTACTACCTTTATTCCAGATATAGCGTCGGCATGAAAGGCTATTACAAACAGCTAAGTTCCATTCTCAAAAATAATGGATTTAGATACTTGCGCCAGGGGAAAGGAAGCCACGAAACATAGGGCAATTCCAAGTTTTCCATAGCTGTTCCGTTTAATTGCGCTAATAGAAACACGGCAAACAAGATCTTAAAGTCACTGGGAATCAACACTAAAGTCTAAAGCCCTAAGCCTAGTTAAACTAATACAGGCCTTCCTGCATTTTTAGCTTCTTTATTGCTCAGGCCAATTCGATTGCTCTGGGGTCTAGAGCCTAACCTCAAAGCCTTCGCAACAATAGAGTTACCGGACTCTGTTGTATCTTAAGCTGACCGAGCTCTTGAAAAGGTTCCAAACACAATTCGAACTAATGCCCGTGAGCTGGAATATGTGAAACAAAAGGAAGTGATAGCAGGAATGGTGGCTATTGTATATAAGCTCAGCGAAAATAATTCAGCTAATCAAGTCCTTGCATTGCTGTGATTTTAGTTTTGTAAGAAAGTTCCCAGATAGCGACTCTACATTACTACCACAGCCTGATAAACAGGTTTGGCCATGACAAGCTCTAGAAATTCTGATGTAGAGTCACTATGCATGGAAGGTTCTAGTTAATTTAGCGTTCGTAAAGCACTTTATTTTTTCTTTTTCTGAGCTTCCTTTTCTTCTTCAGTCATCGCAGTGCTCATGGCTTCTTCATAGGAAGTAATAAACACATCAACGCTTGGTTTGCCTTGGAAGGAGACAGGGCTCAAGATAATTCCAGTGTTGCTGGACTTATATACTTCAGAGGGCTCGTGCTTGAGTTTCTGGGTAATTGACTCGGGAGTGCCGAATAATTTCTTAAAGGCCTCTTCGTAGTTCTTTTGTTGATCCTCTTCAGGAAGAGCAGGGTTATACCGAATGGCCTTGAAATCTTGAGAATCTTCAGTACCTCTATCGAAATAGATATTCAGACCCTTGCAGTTCTTTGCAGAACGGCTTGACATCGTCACCCATCTTGGATGTCCACTATCTTTAACGACACAGCCCCAGGATTCGGCAAATTTAGTAAGGTCGTGAATTTTCCCTTTACCGTCAGGAAAATTTTTGACTAGAGTCGTAATGACATCCTCAATTGGGGCTACGGGATCAGCTGCCTCTTCGTCAACGACTTCAACTTTCAAGAAGCCACCATAAGTGTCCCAAGTCACATAAATGAACTGACTAGTATTAGTTCTAAAGCGAATACCATCTTGAAAGAGGGAACCTGGATTATGTCGACCGTTATTTGGATAGATTTTTTTAAGCCCATCGACTAACGTATCTTTTGCTTCGTCGAAATCCTTTCTCTCAGTAAAGTCCCAAGACAAAGTAAAACTATCGGAAACGTGATTAGGCCCTAAGAAACTTACCATGCTATGAGTTGTACCAAAAC
>JAJPXW010000333.1:664-3417 GCA_021205255.1 Burkholderiales bacterium | reverse complement strand
TTGGGAATGGTGGACAGCCGCCAATGGCGCATGGTTCCATAACATGCCTCAGGCTAAGGCTTCCCTTGCCAAGTCCGTAGCAGCTTCTCAAGAAGCTACCAAGATTCTTCGCGATGCAGTCGCAGCTAAAGTAGCCGCTTGCAATGGTTGCAGTGCTCCTACTGGTGGCCCAACAGAGGCAGCCGCACCTGCTCCAAAAGCTAAAGCGAAGAAGACCGCAGCTAAGTAAGTAATAAAAAGTCTTAATAACAATAAGATTCGAGGGATCTCCTATCGAGCCCTCTACTTTCGGCCCTCCCAGAAATGAGAGGGCTATATTTTTAGTATGCGATTAAGTTCTTCGTTCGAACTAAACTTTACTATTACTACGTGCCAAGCTGTGTTTTAGTTAACCTAGAAGCGCCTAATCGACTTTTCGTGCACTACGGTTCATCTAATTTACCCAATATCTTTAATTCTTTTGTTTACTGTCTTCTATGCTTTCTAGTTCCACAATTGTTTTCTGGGTCATCGTATGTGCCATGACTGCCATCCTTATGGCATTTATAGGAGTTGGTCTCTTTGGTTTTTTAAATAGAGAGGAGGAAAATGACACCTCCGCCTATAACAAGGCTGTGTATGAAGATCAAATCAACGAACTTAAGCAAGATCTCCAAAGAGGCGCAATTAACCAGCAACAGTATGACCAGGGCATGGAGGAAATTGAACGACGTGTCCTTGAAGAATTAGATCGACCAAAGGCGATAAGCAACAGTTTTCTGACATGGAAAGCAGGAATTCCTCTTTTATTGGTTATTCCTCTATTGGCATTTTGTATTTATTTTCTTGCGGGTAGCCCGTCATTAATTAATTATTCGGCTAATGGTGGCGAGACAGCCCAATGGGACGAAGAAGGCAATGTTGCCTTGAAAGAAGTAAAACAGCCAACCGTGGAAGAATTAAAGGCCTATGTTAAAAATTCTCCAAAGGACTCCCGCGCATGGTTGCAACTTTCCTACCTGTATCAAAAGGATGGCGATAAGCAACAGGCTCTAGAGGCAATGGATAAAGCTTTTGAGGCCTCTCCTCATAAAATGGCCGAAGACTCTACCCTTATAACCGAAAGAGCCATCCTTATGCTTGAAGTTCAAAATGAAGAACTAATAGATAAAGCCCAGAGCGAACTTAATAAAGCCATAGAGGCAAATCCCGAAAACGCCACTGCCAAAGAAATTTTAGGGATGATTTACTACAGGAAGGGGCAGTACCAAAAAGCTGTCGATCTGTGGTCTCAAGTGCTAGATCTTTATCCGGCAGGCTCTCCAGAAGCTCTTCAATTGATTGATGTGATTGGAGAGGCAAAGAATAGGGCAATGATGGGATTTTAGAAAGAGGAGAGATTCGAGATTCATTTAAGCTTTTCTATTGGTTCAGGATTTTAACTTTCTCTAGCCCTAACTTTTTATCTAAAGTTTTTAGATAATTTGGTAAGAGAAATTTCATTATTTAAGCAGAAATCCGTGAGAGAGGATTAAGCAGTACAGATCAAATTACTTGGAAAAATTAAAGGCTGAAGGCAATTGCCTTCAGCCTCTTAAATATGTCTATATCAGAAGTACCTATTGCAAGTACTAAATTCTTTGTGCCAAGGCGCTAATCAAAGTTAGTAATGGAGTCGTCATTTTCTTTGGGGATGGTAATTGACATCTCGTTTTCTTTATCAGTGTTTTGATCAAGTTTCGTGCATGCTTCCTTAATGCCTAGGTCGCAGGCTTTAGCGTAGTAATAATCAGCCTGTTTCATATCGAAGGGAATATCCGTGCCCTTTTCATATGAGGAAGCTAAGACGAAGCAAGCTGGGGCGGAATTCAATTCGCAACCTTCCAGTGCAAATCCAAGAGCTATTACTGGTGAAAGATCCATATTCACGCCACTTAGATATTCAATAGCCAGATTCCCGCAAGCGTCGCCAATCTGCTGCTGGCAAGCTTTTTCCATATTCTTTTTATAGATTGTGATGGATTTCTGGACGCCTTCTCCATTTAGACTCATCAGGGCCGACTTGTAGCAACCAAGACCAACATTCAGGTCACAAGATTTATTAAAGTAATTAAAAGCCTCTGTAGGTGATTTAGCCGCATGTTCTCCTTCTTCATAGAGCTGACCTTGCAGATAGCATCCTAGGCCGTCCTTCATATCGCAGGCTTTCTTGTAATAATTCGAAGCTTCAGTCCAGGATTGTTGGACTCCATTGCCTCGAGAATACTCAATGCCTACATTAAGGCATCCCCAGTTGTTTCCGAGATCGCAGCTCTTCTTATAAAGTTCAACTGCTTTTTCCCAGGACTGAGGGACAGTACGGCCTTTTTCGTACATGAACCCAAGATTGCCACATCCCTGAGAGCTTTCTAGACTGCAGGCTTTCTCAAAATATTTTGCTGCCTGCTCCCAAGACTGTTCGACTTCGAGTCCATCGGCATAGACATTTCCTAGAGTATTACAAGCATTACTATCGTTGGCCTCGCACTTCTGTTCAAGTATTTTTGGATCTTCTGTCTTAGTAACTTGACCAATGTCGATAGCTTGGGAAAAGCAAGCAACTGGCATAAAGAGCGTGATTGCAAAAACTAGAGATTTCATATCTTGACTTCCGTTTATAAAGTTGTGGCCTGAGTTTTCTTAAATCAGAGGATTTGAACACACTAAGTCCTCTTATTTGATTAGATTGTGCACAATTCAAGAAACAAAAGATTCATATCGAAAATGGCTCAGAC
>JAJPXW010000333.1:0-641 GCA_021205255.1 Burkholderiales bacterium | reverse complement strand
TAGATCAATTGAAACACTGGTAATTCTAATTATAATTTTATAAATCTGGCACTTTGAGAGGCCATCCTTAATTTTTCGGTTATTGAACTTAAGTTCCTGTCTCTTCCTACTCTAAGAAAAAGATGCTAAAAAAATTTGCAGTTCAAAATTTTAGACAGTTTAATTCACTCGAACTTGATTTCTCCAATGTACGGGAATATGAGTCCCAGGCCGATTGCCTTACAAAAAAGGGGAAAACTTCGCCTTCTTTGGTCAAGACCGCATTAATTTACGGACCTAATGCTTCTGGCAAAACCAATCTTGGCTTTGCAATGTTTGATATCGTGCCGAGCTTGCATGATACGTACTACCCTATTGAAGAATTTGCAAACTATACAAATGCGGACCATCCCAATGAGTCGGTTTGTTTTTCCTACACTTTTTTGTTAGACGGAGAAGAGATTCTTTACGAATATTCTAAAGTTGCTCCAAAACTTTTCCTTTCAGAAAAGTTAGCCATAAACGGAGAGTTGCTTTTCCTTTGGGATATAAAACAACGTAAGGAAAACTTCGAAGGTTTAGCAAAATATAGACTAGATAAATTAAATTGGAAGCAGTTCCCTTTAGATAGGGAACCAAGGCAAATTTCCTTTATAAGATAT
>JAJPXW010000032.1:2805-3423 GCA_021205255.1 Burkholderiales bacterium | reverse complement strand
GTTTATGTGCGTTGTCTATTGCACCAGGTCTGCATTTGTGTTTTTCCTCCAGTGTCGATTTTTTTACTTGTACTCCCTGGGTTCTTCGTTTTGAAGTTTGGTTCAGGTGGCAGATTTTTCCCATAAAGCTGAATTAGCCCGAACCAATACCCTCTTTTCCTTTCCCTTTTACCCAACTGCCCTTTAAAGGCCAATCCTGCGAGGAAACAAAAATGAAGAAAATTTCTAGCTCTAAAACTGCACTCCATCTTGCCGTCTCCATGGCATTGACCTTAGTTCCGCTCACCTCTAGCGCTATTGTCAATACCCAAGGAGGATTAGAAAATGGAGGATGGATCTCTAATATTACTGGTTCTGTGGCTAGTGTCGCTCACATTTACACAGGTTCTACGGGTGCTCTCCTAAATCATGGCTCAAATTTCTCTTCTCCTGGCACACTTTCCTCACTAACTATCAATGTCGGTACTGTAGGAGCTGACGGAACTAGTGGAACTATTGCAACTCTTCAGAGCAACTTGTCAGGTATCTTTTTAGATGCGGTACCCACAAGTGCAAATAAAACTTTCATGCTTGATGGTAACTTGACCATCAATGTGAATCAAGGCTCCTATATCCAGG
>JAJPXW010000032.1:0-2795 GCA_021205255.1 Burkholderiales bacterium | reverse complement strand
ATTTATTTGCTTTTAACGATACTACTTCTGGCACAGCCCCCGTAATTTCTACAGGTGTTACAGAAGAATCAGCTGCTCAGTTCTTTACTGTCGAGGCTGGCAATATCAACATAAACATTTATGGAAACGATGATCCAAATCAAAAAGAAGGTAGTGTCTATGGTTACTATGCCAATAGCGGTTCATACGTCAATACCATCCTTAGAAATATAAATATCACTGTTATGGATGCCGAAGAATTAAGTGAAAACGCCACGAGTACCGGAGGAATATACGGTATCCACTACAACAAGAATAATTCAACGCTCACTGCCGACAATATCTATATTCATGTAGCAAATGGTTATGACGGCAAAGGTACCTATGGTTACCATAGCGATCAGAGCACTGGAAATAACAGTACAGTCACTCTTAACTCTATTACCCTCCTCGCCGAAAACTATCAAGGAGCAGATGGCTATTTAAGAGGCATAGAGAAACAAGGCAACGAAATCCTCACAGTTAAAGGCAATGTTTCCGTAACTGGATCAAACGTTACAGAAGGTCGAATTACAGGGGTCTTTTCAAGAGGCGGGAACATCAACATCGGGGGTAACGTCCAACTCTATATCCGGGATGTAAATGATGGCAATCCTGGTGAAGATAACATGACTGGCATTTGGCTTGCTAGAAGTGGCAGTGTCAATGTCAGTGGTAGCGTCGTAGTTTCATACATTGACGACTCCAATTTTCACGGTACTTTTAATCAGAACATCACTGGTATTGGAATCATGAAAGTAGACCATGTTGGTGCAACAACCACAGCTACTCAGAATGCCAGCGTTAATGTCGGAGGTAACCTCATTGTCCAGTTGGGTGGCGATGCTGAAAGCATTGGTTTGAAAAACCATACAGTCTATGGCACTGTCAATAATGGAACAAATTCCAATATTACTTTCACGAACGGTAAAAGATATCTCTTCTTCGGCACTGATGAAAACAATGGAACTGAAACACAAACTTTCTCTTCGTTGGCTTCTGACGGCCAGCACACAACATTTAAAGGTTCTTTCTCGAACTTTGATTCCATAGTTGTAACAAGTGGCTCCAGTCTGTATCTCGGTGTAGGCCAGACCATGGCTCTAGCTGGAGAAGACGACTTATTCCAGACAACTCAGATTACACAGAGTGGCCAAGTAGTTGGTTTCGCTCCCGTACTTAACTTTGTTAATTTCTTAAACGGTGAGAGAACAAGTAAAAACGTCACAGCTGGTGTAATAAACGGAATCGTTAGTATGGGTGGAGTTCTCTCCATGGCTGAGAACACTTCCATGGAAATCAAAGTAGGTGGTCTTGCAAACATTTGGCTCCTTCAAAACGAAAGCGGAGCCAAAATAAAAGTAGACGGCACTCTCGAATTATCAAGTGCTTCCGTTTTCGCGGAAGCTATCGGCACCTCATCTCGACTTCCAGGTTCCGGTGTCGCTTACAACAAAGGAGATATTCTAGGGGCTGGAAAATTGGTCCTTCAAGCAGCTACTCCGACAGATACAACTACTTATCACACTTACACCTACACCGGTGTAACAAATTCCATGGAAGTTACCACTGGCAATTCTGCTTTTGAAAATTCAGGGCTCATTGCAGTTTCTACTCTTGAAATTGGTAAGGGATTTGAACTTCAAAATTCTGGAAATATCTACGTTGAAAATTTAACGGCTACTCATGCGTTAATAAATTCCACAGGGGAAATCGATGTAATTGGAACAATTAAGCTAACAGGCTCAGAAGTAACCAGTACACACACTATTTCTGCAGGTAACATAATCCTAAACGGCTTCACTATTGATATTGAGGATGAGCAGTCTGCTATGTCATCGGTTACTTTAGGAGATCAGGCCGTAAGAAACTCAACAATTACAACTACTGAACCCATTGTTACCGGAAGTTTGTCTTTAAATTATTCGACTCTTACATCTTCAAGTACAGTAACCGTTTCGGAAAATTTATCCGTTGCGGGCTACGCCACATATTCAGCCCTTCCTAGCTATTCTGGAAACCTACAGATTACTCATTCTGAACTTAATGCTCAGGAAATCATAGTTAGTGGTGAATTATCTGCGTCGCACGCTGCAATAGAGGTTGCCAACGCTGTTTATGCTGAAAGTCTTCAGCTAGATGACACGACTTTAGAGTCAAGAGGCCCGATTGCTGTTAGTGGAAATATGACTTTCACGAACTCAGCTATCTCTGCATTCTCTCCAGCATTCAAGTCTGATATTGCAAGGATAAGCTATGACCTCAATTCAACTGAGGCTTTATCTGCAGGAGAATCAATCACATTATCGAACTCCCACCTCGACACTGACTTACCAATAATCGCAACAAACTTATCTTTAGACTCTTCTACACTCAAAACCATTGAGTCGGTTTCGGTAGTTGGCAATATAAATGTGACAAATGACTCCTCTGTTACAACTTCCGGTTCAACTACTGCCAAAGCTTTAACAATTACAGAGGCATCTGAAGTTTTCTCAGACGGAAACATCACAACTGGTACCTTAACAGTTATTAACGGCACACTGACTTCTGGAAAAGATTTAGAAAACGTAGCTATTAAAACAAATAACTTTGCTTTCAATCAGGGCGAAATTCTTATTAACAATGGAACGTTCGAGGCTTACCAAACAGCTTCGCTAACTGGTGGAACATTTATTTTAGGATCTGACTCAACAACTGTCGAAGTCCATTTGAATCCAGTCACCATCAGCAAAAGTACACCACTAAACCTCAATACTGGTTTTGAAGTTAATAAC
>JAJPXW010000162.1 GCA_021205255.1 Burkholderiales bacterium | reverse complement strand
TTTTCGCTATCTTCGAAGAGCTTCACGTTGCCGGTGGTTGCGAAGATGCCGTGGATGCCAATTCTGTGCTCGATCTTCGCGTGTATCTCTGCGCCGTGCAGCCTCATCATCTCCTTAAATCCGCAAATATCTTTCTTTAACATCGCCACTAGGGCAAAGCCCTTGGAGACCACAAGGCGGTAGACCTCCTTGGTGCAAAAGCCGCGGTCAAGTATGATTCCCGCCACTTTCAATCCACCCGCGGCAAGATAGCGGACCATCTCGTCGATGGCTTTTGAATCAACCATGCTGCCCTCGTTGACCGTCCAGCTTACCGGCATCCCGTCGGATGCCCTAACGGCCCACTGGTAGCCAATAACCGTCATGGCGTGACCGGATTTGGCATGTCCCAGCTCGGCCAGTTCACCCCCTGTGACTGAGCTGTCGTTGTTGGAGCCGTCTATGCACAGCCAGGCATCCGTGTTGTCCTCCGCGGCGATCTTTTTGAGCCACTTGGACTTGAACTGCGCAATGGAATCGGCATTGACTGGATCGGCAAAGAAATTGCCGTACCAGTTCTGTCCCAGCCTTGATCTGGAGAATAGGAAATCGTCCCGCATCGACTGGGCAAAATGCTGCGTCACGCAGGAATTGGTTTTGATGTTGTAGAAGGCGTAGTCCATGATGGCGTTGGCAAACATTGGTCCAAAACAGTCGTAGAGCAGTGGATAGATGCCAGTGGCGTGGCCAATGCTAAGGCAGAGCGCATAGAGGCCAACATGCATTTCGAAAGGTTTGCCCGATTCCTTGCCGTAGTGGGCCTCCCAAAGGTCCCGATGGAAAAAACGGAAGTTGTCGTTTGGATACATCAGGCCGCCTCTGACAGCCTTACCGAGCCTTCTGAACCTTCGCCTGTTATACTCGTCACGCCAAAATTCAAATACGCTTCCGTCGGTGACATCCACATGGGCAAAGTCGGGGATGGGAATGGGTTTTTTCTCCCAATAGACCCTGCTTGTCCTCGAGTAATTTAGTTGGTAACTAAAATTGGAATTTAGTCGGTAACTTTAAGGAAAAATTGTAATTTAGTCGGTAACTAATTACTCGTTAAATTGACTGAGCAATCCTTCCAAATGCAGCAGACTTCAATAGGATTACCCATGCGAGGCAGGACTTAAATAAAGTCGACAGAACCATGGCGTTTCAGAGACATGCCAACTCCTTCCAGGCTCTAAGGCAAGAATAGAAAACAACTCTCTTCCAAAGGAGAGCCGATGTCTATTCAAATTGCAAATTGGTCCGGCAATAGCCAGAACCCCGAGTGCAGGGCTCCGTTTAGAGGGACTATTTGAGGAAGCGGACTTGGAGGGCGGGTATTTTCGAAACTTTGGCTAGTTCTTGTGGCCATGGCCCGGATTAGTATTTGATGCTTTGGAATTTCTTGAGGATGAAGTTAATTTGCCTTTGTTCCAGAAGCATATTTCAGCTGGAAGCTGAAAGTTACCAACTGAATTGCAACTTTCCTTAAAGTTACCAACCTAATTACAACAAAAGTTACCGACTAAATTACTCGGGGACAAAAACAAATGGGTTCAAAGGGGCAAACCTGGAGAGCTGATTAAATCAGGATTTCACTTAGGTACAAGCCCTAAAGAAAGCCTCTATTCTTGCCTTTGGATAGGGGGAAATACTTAAGAGCGAATCTAGTAGGCTTTTAAAATTTCTGAGGAAAAGTGAACAAAAGTGTCAGGGTTAACGCCAGTCTCTTAAAAATTTGTACCTTTTTAAATACGCTTAATTAAGGGTTTATACCTAATTTCTTGTAACATTTCCAAAACACACTTTCGCAAAGCCATAAACTCAAACTATAGAAAACCCGCAGAAAGGGCTCTCTATAAACTGGTACCTATCCTAGAGGCAATGCCGTTAAAAGTTCAGGTTGCGTTTGTCTCTGGATAGGTGCCGGCCCCTATTACTTTAAACCTTTACCTACCTCAATCCATTCTCTCCCTAAGCTAACTGAAAAGGTTTGCTTTGGTTTTCTGTCTCTAATTAAATTAACGGGTTGCTATACCTTAAAAATAAATTCAAAGAGGGCGCTCCTATGAGCTAAGAATGATTGAACCCACTGAAACAGTAGACTTAATCCCCTTCCCTTATCTAGCTTCTTCCAGGAAGCTTCTCCACAATATAAATGTCGAAGATAATGTCCTTTTGAGTTTCGTCATCTCTAGTCTAAATTTCATAAAGATTCAAAACCAAATTAGGTACATAAGTTATCGATTTATTAGCACATAGATTATCGATTTATTTCAAGCAAAAATTAACTAAACGCCAAAACTTGACTCAGACTTTCTTTTAATTGCACCTAGCAGAAAGTGTTATATAAACAACTAAGTTAAGAAAATCGTTGAAGTTACATAAGAAACAGCATATATTTAGTCGCTAAAATGTTCTTTGGAGGCCGGCTGACGTTTTGGGCTTAGGGAGCCCGAACCTTCTGCGGGGTTTTGTTAGTTGGAAAGCGTCGCCGGACTCCTTTTCTATTGTTTGACTCAAACTAATCCAATCAGACTAGTTGCTTGGATCAAAACAGCCTTTAGACCAGTCTTCCATCACTCTCTAAGCGTACATCCTCTAACACTCTTTGGCTAAAGCTCCATAACCAGTCACGCCTATGAATTAAAAGCAAAAGGTAAAGCCCCTACTAATCGATAAATCTCTTAGCAAGGGCTTCTTTAAGCTAACAAGCTTGTTTTACAAATCTAATATTCCCTAATGAGGAATGGGTTTATAGACCTGTAGGAGTTGGAGCACTCGACCTAACCACTGAAGCGGCATCATTCTTAAACCAGTTATAGAACTTTTTAACTGTCTGTCCTTTCAGTCTACTCATAAGGACTTCAAAGTTCTTCTCACCCATATAAACCAAAGCGCGCCCTCCTGATAAAGCCGGGGTCCAAACTTTAACAAAGTCGTTCTGGTCGTAATAATCAGAGTCTGTGTGAAGCTTGCTTTTGCCTAGAATTGTCGATATATCAGACTTACTAATATAGACATTCCGAGCGCTATCCTTTACAAATCTGATTTTTCTTCCCTGATATTCCATGACAAAAATACCAAGTGCCTTTTCCTCGTTCTTAAGCCACTCTGTGTCTCGTATACCCATAAAGCTTGGAAGATCTTTCGGTTTTGGAACTTCCCTCATCGAAACCGGCTGACTCTTCTTCTCTACTTTAGCAGGCTCACTTGGCATAGTAGACACGCTTTTCACCTGTGTTTGTTGTAAGTGGGGACTTGTCCCTGGTAGCGTACTAGCCCCTACGGGCATAGGTTGAATCGGTTGACCTGCATTTTGGGGTGGTAGGGGAGGAGCAGCTTGCATCTGTCTCGGATACGCCTTCTGTGGAATAGCTTGGCTCGGTTGATCGAATCCGTAAGATTGCATTGGCATTACAC
>JAJPXW010000346.1 GCA_021205255.1 Burkholderiales bacterium | reverse complement strand
AAAATAGGATAGTGCCATTGATTAAATAAATGTGGAGGGGTAATTTAGGTTAATCGGGTCAATTTGAGTTCCAAAGTTCAATTAAAATCCAATTTCTCTGCAGGAATGTACTTTTTGATAATATACTGACACACTGTGAAAGATCTGCTACCGAAGTCAAGGATTGCCGATCTTGCTAGTTTGGTTAAGTTTGGCGAACTGAAGTGGCAGCCCTATCAGGTTACTTGTTTTTTCAAAGTTTGATCTCATGACCGGAAAAGCAAAAATTCGTTTTGAAACGCGGGCTCAACATCCAATTGAACAGAGCTTTACACCCTATCGGCTAAAGCAAAGGTGTGTTGAACATTTGAGGTCTTTTATACATCCCGACAAGTTGGAAGCCCTCATTGCGAATGTTGAATACTACGGAAGCAAGAATCTGCAGGAGTTTTCCCAGGAAGAGACTCCATCCTGCGCCATGGCTTTTTTCGATAATGAATTCGAAAAAGAATGGGTATGCATTCCTGAAGATCAGGAACTACTGGAGTTTCCAGATTACTTTGAACAAAATGCCGAAACCGTTAAAAACTATCCGGTTTTGTGCAGGGCTTTAAGCGGAGATGACTCCAAGATATCAGTGATACTTTCTCCTGAATGCTTTGAAGTCGATATGCTTTTTTCTGAAAAAGTTACCATTCAATAATGTAACTTAAACGAATTTTCTCTTCGTCTAACAAACTAATTTTGTGACAGTGGCTCTTCATTAAATTGAGGAGCCACAGAAGTTTTGATTAATTAAAAACTTGTTTTAACTTCCACTAAAATCCTAAGCGCTTCCGCACCCAGCTGTACCACTCTTTAAGCTTTGAAGAAGTTTGGGTATCCTTGGCTTTAAGTCTCCATTCCCAAGGTTCCTCTGGCGATTTTTCGCTCCATAAACCTAGCTTTCTTTGCTGAGCGCTTTCCTCGGCTTTTAAGTATTGCTCTTGATCGGATGGTAATAGGTCGTGAAGGTATTCGATATAAACCCATGCATGACCAGCCTTAATCAAATCCAAATTTATATCTTTACCATCGCATAGAACTTTCCCAAGAAGTCTTCCATATGGATCGTAGCTTTCGTCTTCTTTATAAATGACAGTGACATGATTTTCGCAATAGCCTAGAACTTTCTGGAGGTATCCCTTGCTTATCTTTCCACTATCTCCTTGCTGAAGCTCAGGAGCATCAACGCCAAGTAGGTGCAAGCGGTAGGTATGGCCAGTCGATGTAAGAAATTCAACTGTATCGCCATCTATGACTCTTTCAACAGTTCCCTTAAGCGAACCATATCCAGCTACTTCTGTGGGCTCTCCTTCGACAGGTAAAAATTGAACGTTGGTTTTTAATGGAGCATGTCCTTCTACTGAAGTCGAGGTGTTCTCTAAGTTAGTAATTAAAGCCCTGCCTGCGTAAACAGCCCCTACCAAGAAAAGAACCGCAACAACCCGGATAATCTGCTTCTGGATATTGATCCTTCGTTGCGAATTGTCTTCTTTCATTTGTTATTGGTTTCTCAAAATAAAGTTCTTAAATAGCTTTCTTAGAAATTCGACAGTTTCAGGGGCTGGATAGTCAGAACCCACTCTTTCTAAGAGATCTTCTTTCTTAGCTTGCGGTGGTTGCCGATATATTTGTAGTGCATAGGTATCAACATGCTTTTCTGCTAGGTCTTCGGCAAGAAGCTTAATGTCTAAGTCAGTAAGGTAAGATGGGTGTGCTGTTGTACGGACTTCTAACTGAACCCCTGAATCTAAAATCATTACTAGGCATTTTGAAGCCTTTTCTTCCGTACCTTTTCTACCAGTTACTCTTTCGTAAAGTTCTGGCCTAGTTAGTGGAGCTTTAATATCTAGGCCAATCCAATCCACCATGGGAAGAATGGATGCCAAGTGACTTGGGAAAATTCCTGCCGTATGCAGTCCGATTTTGAATCCTTTTGCTTTAACTGCTTCGATAGCTTTAAAAAGCGCTGGATCTGTTAAAGGTTCGCCACCTGAGAAAACAACACCGTCAAGTAGTCCTTTCCTTTTATTAAGAAATTTATCTATTTCTTTCCACGGTATTGTTGGATCGTCCTTTGGAGCTTGACGTTGCTGGAGGTCTTTATTCTGGCAATATAGGCATCTCCACGGGCAACCGCGAAGAAAGATGACGGCTGCTAAGCATCCAGGAAAATCTATAGTAGTAAGTTTCGTTATCCCAGCAACACAAAGAGAATCGGCCTCTTTGTGTACAATTTCTTCATCAGGTGTAATTATTATTGTCGGCACGTAGGTTCATCACTATTTTTTCTTGGCATTTTAGCTTTACTTCCTTCTCTATACTTTTTTCATTTTTACGGAGAATTCAGTATTCTGCAATCTTGCTTCCGCCCTCCAGGGAATTAAGCGTGCCTGGAAGGGATTTAAATGTTCTGACAAGAAAGCCAAGAGAAGCGCTAGGCAAATGGTTAAGCCAATTATGAACTTTCCCCTGTTCTTAAAAACAGAATTTTATCTAAAGTGGCTGTAGATCTTCTTTAACGTCTAAGAAGATATAGCGGAAATTACATGACCGCTACTAACCGTTTTTCTTGAATTTCTCCTAGTTCCATAGAATTTTGGAGATGAAATCCTAGGTGGGCTTTTTGACAGTCGGTTTTTCTCCATCTCTTTTTGTTCTAATGCCAACTCTTCGGAAGTCAAACAATCCTTAGGAGGGAAAGGCTTTATATGGGACAAGTCAGTTGAAGAAGCAGCTAACGACAAATCATATTCTGCTTGCATTTCCAGCCAGACTATTGCAGAAGGATTTTTGACCGCTTTTTCAATGCGTAATGCCAATCCAGCAGTAATAGGACTTTCTCCTTTAAGAACTAATTTTAAAAGATCTGGATCCACACCTAATCGATCGGCAAACTCCTTGTCAGTAACATTAAGGGTATTTATAATTTCCTCTATCAAGCCGCCTGGATGCGGAGGATTAAATAAGCGAGTTCTCAATGGTAATTCTCCAAATTTAGGTCCTTGATGTTTCCATTATCGAAGATAAAAGTTAATCTCCACTGTGCATTAACTGATATCGCCCAAGTGTTATTCGGATCTCCTTTGAGCTTATGCAAATGAAAGCCCATAATGTTTACATCTTCGATCGTTTTAGCTTTTTCCAACACTAATAGTCTTTGCCTAAGCCGCATTGCAAGCACTGTAGGAATACCACTTTGAATACTTTTAGTCCAAAAGTCTCTAAGTCCTTTGTGTTTCCATGTTTCAATCATACATGAGGAACAGGTTTCAAGTCTTAGTTAAACAGCTCTGAAAGCATGACATGACAACAATTAACAGAAATAGTTTTAATTTTTTCTTAGGTGTTGTTAGGAGAGATCAACGTATATCAAAATTTGAACAACTCTTTGGCCCCACTCATTTAGTGCAATTTTAATTTGAGTTACTTGTAAT
>JAJPXW010000042.1 GCA_021205255.1 Burkholderiales bacterium | reverse complement strand
AATGGCATTAATAAGAACAATGTCTCCAGCCTGCGCTTCGGGAACGACTTTTCTTTCAAGGCCCTGGAATTTCAACACTTGATTGACTTTGGCTCTCTTTGGTTCGGAATTCGGGCCATTCATGATGACCACTTCCTGTAGAGGTTTAATCTTTCCTCTAGTAATTCGGCCAATACCAATCTTGCCAACGTAACTTGAATAATCGAGCGAGGAAATCTGCAGCTGAAGAGGACCGTCCGGATTGTCTTCTCTAACAGGAACATGCTCGATAATGGTATCGAAGACCGGTTTCATGCTTCCGTTCTTCTTAAGTTCTTCCAAATTATCTGTAAATCCAGCGTACCCACCTAAAGCCGACGCATAGACAACGGGGAAATCCAGTTGTTCGTCAGTTGCCCCTAACTTATCGAAAAGATCAAAAGTCTGGTTAATAACCCAGTCGGGCCTTGCACCCGGTCTATCGATCTTATTAATAACAACGATAGGGCGGAGACCCTGCGCTAAAGCCTTCTTCGTCACAAATCTAGTCTGCGGCATAGGACCCTCGACTGCATCTACTAGCAACAATACGCCATCGACCATCGAAAGCACACGCTCAACCTCGCCACCGAAATCCGCATGTCCAGGCGTATCCACAATATTGATATGGGTACCTTGGTAATCGACTGCGCAATTTTTAGCAAGAATCGTAATGCCACGTTCCCTTTCAATGTCATTGCTATCCATTACTCTTTCAGCAACGGTCTGGTTCTCACGGAAAGTGCCCGACTGCTGAAGCAACTTGTCCACTAGAGTTGTCTTGCCGTGGTCGACATGGGCGATAATCGCCACGTTTCTGATTTGTCTATTCATGTTCTATTACTTTTCCGTTTTGTAACCCATGCTCTTTTAGCTCTTCTCTCGCGAGCTTTTGTCTTCAATCCAAACTTAGGAGAAACTCGAAAAGAAGCAATATCACATTGCATCTTTTTTCTCCTTGCAACATGGCCACATTTAGCAATTTGCGAAATTTTAGTGACTTAGCTCGTTACTTTTATAAATTTTGCAAGCTAAATAGCTCAATTTCTAGTTCAATTTTGATCCAAGATTTCGCAAACTGTCTGCTTGCTTGCAGTTGACCGCAAGCGATCAGGCACAAGTGTCTTTTCAGTTGTTAGCTGGCCTCTTCCTAATAAATTCTCAGGGCTCTGTATTCCTTTGTATATGCGCACTAATCCTGGCGGTAAAGTGGTATCAACGCATTGCCGTTGGCCATTCATGAAGCGTTCAGCCGACTGGTCATCCAAAATAATGGACGGTAACGAGGAAAGTAGCCGGTCCACTGGAAGTAGTAAGGCTTCTCTTTGATTGATATCTAAATTCTCAAGCTGATCGAAATCCACCGCTTCCTCAATATCCAAATCACGTATGCGTTTTCTGCGTAAGGCTGTCAGATGTGCGCCGCACCCTAAAGCCTTCCCAATGTCTTCGCCTAGGACTCTGATATAGGTGCCCTTTGAGCAACTAACTTCTATGGAAGCTTTAGGAGCATGGAAACCAAGGAGCTCCAAGGAGGAAATCACGATTTTCCTTGCTTCTCTTTCTACTGTTTGGCCTTTTCTCGCTAGGTCATAAAGCTTCTGGCCATTAACTTTAAGCGCCGAATACATTGGAGGAGTCTGAAGCTGCTCTCCTAGAAATCTTTTCAGAACCTCAGTTAATTGAGCTTCATTAAAGTTAGCTTCGCAAACTTCTAGCACTTTGCCTTCAGCATCGCCTGTATCGGTAGTAATTCCGAAATTAAGCTCCGCAATATATGTTTTATCCGCATTTAATAAGTCGGATGCGAACTTAGTGGCTTCTCCGAAACATAAAGGCAAAAGCCCTGAGGCTAGCGGATCGAGCGTTCCAACGTGGCCGGCTTTTTGCGCATCAAACAAGCGCCGGGCTTTTTGCAGCGCGGCGTTGCTTGTCATGCCGGATGGCTTATCCAATAAAAGGACGCCATCGACCTTTTTACCTTTTCTGCGACGGCTCAATCAGAATCCTTCTTATCGTCGCTTTCGGGTTTAATCTTTTCGTTGTCTTCTTCCCGAGCCTTCTTAATTAACTGGTCCATTTCAAATCCGCTAGCCACACTGTGATCGTATTTGAAGTGCAACTGTGGCACAGTATGGATTTGAAGCAACTTGAAAATCCGTTGATAAAGAATAGGGGAGGCTTTATTCAAAATTGCCGTAGCCACTTCAGGAGTCGAGCCTAAAGAGGTGAAATAAACAGTGGCATGCGCATAATCAGGAGTGATTTTGCAGCCAGTGATAGTAACCAACCCAAGCTTGGGATCGGCAATTTCCTTTGGAATTAGCTCGGCTAAATCTCTTTGAATCTGATCTTCGATCCGATTTGCCCTTCCAGGCTTTTTAGGTTTAATCATTTAAATCTCCTTTCCTAAAAGCAAAAGAGCCACTTTTGGCTCTTCTGCCAAGGTATGTTTTCTGCTATTCGAGATGACGAGCTACTTCTTCAACCTCAAAGACTTCCATCCGGTCATTGACCTTAATGTCGTCGTATCCCTTTAAGGCAATTCCGCACTCCATACCCGCTTTTACTTCTTTGACATCGTCTTTGAAGCGGCGCAGAGAACTAATTTCACCAGTCCAAATAATGACATGGTCTCTTACTAGACGGACATGGGAGTTACGTTTTACGAGCCCTTCCATTACCATGCAGCCGTCTACTGCACCCACTTTAGGAACGCGAATAACCTGTCTAATTTCAACTAGACCGATGTGATTTTCCCTACGTTCCGGTGTCAGCATTCCGCTCATAGCCGCCTTTACATCATCGACCGCATCGTAAATGATGTTGTAGTAGCGAATATCGATGCCTTTTTCTTCAGCGAGTTTCCTAGCTTGGCTATCGGCACGGACATTAAATCCAATCACTACCGCTTTCGAGGCAATTGCTAAGTTAATGTCGGTTTCGCTGATGCCACCCACTGCGGAATGGACAGCAGTAACTTTGACTTCCTTATTGGATAACTTCGTCAAAGCATGCGCCAAAGCTTCCTGTGAGCCTTGAACATCAGTCTTAATAACTAGATTAAGAACTTTTTGTCCGTCACTTTCGGAATTGAAAATATTGGCCAGCTGCTGCGCCTGCTGATTACTAAGCTTGACTTCGCGATATTTGCCTTGACGGTAGTTGGCAAGCTCACGAGCTTTTCTTTCATCGTTAATTACAACGATTTCATCACCAGCTTGCGGCACTAACGACAAGCCATGGATCTCCACTGGAATTGAAGGTCCAGCTGAGGTGACATTCTTTCCATTCTCATCAAAGAGCGCTCTTACACGACCCCAAGCCGCACCAGCTAGAACGATATCGCCTTTATGTAACGTACCTGACTGGACTAGGACAGAAGCAACGGCTCCCTTGCCTTTATCCAAACGCGATTCGATGCCTACGCCTTTTGCCGGTC
>JAJPXW010000268.1 GCA_021205255.1 Burkholderiales bacterium | reverse complement strand
TATTTCAGGTGTCATCATGTCTATCGGCATGTTCTTTAAAGACCAAAGATTTAGATTCTCTTCTTCCAATGTTCTTATTCCAGGAACTTCAATGTCGGCAATCGCCTCTTTTACATAAAGAGGATCAGTTTCGGCGGCTAATCGGTAAAGAGAGGGTCTCGATAAATTCTGAGGTACGTATTTAAGTGCTTCTCCGTCATTACCGACAGCTATCTCGCAGATTTCTATTGTCTTGAGATCCTCAGGCACGAATTCTAGGGCCATTCCATTTAAGGAAACAGCTTTCTTACATAGATCAAGGGTTTTAAGGTCTTCAGGAACGTACTCTAGAGCGTAACCACTTTGGTCAAGCGCCATATGGCAAAGACTCACCGTCTTGAAGTTATCTGGAACTGCCTCTAATGCGCGCCAATTTTTTTCAACAGCGAACTCGCAAATCTCTGGTGTCTTTTCTATTTCAGGAAAAAAGTTAAGGGATGTCGCCCATGTTCCAAGAGACAATCTACATAACTGCTTGGTCCTGAAATCATTAGGCACATACTGCAATAACATGCCGGAAATTGCCACGGCAAGTTCGCAGATATCAGGGGTACGGAGCTCTTCCGGCACAGAGCGTAAGGCTCTACCAAAACTTGAAACGACTGCTTTTTCGCAAAGTTCTGGAGATTTAAAGGTGGATGGTACAAATTCCAAGGCATCTCCACGGCCAGATACGGCTTTTCGACATAGTTCCAGAGTTTTTAGATTTTCAGGAACAAATCGTAAAGAAAGAGGATTTTCTTCAATGGCAATCTTGCAGAGTTCAGGAGTTTTTAATTGATTAGGAACAAAACCCAAAGTCATCCCGTCTTTCTTGACTGCATCATCGCAGAGTTCAACTGTCTTAAGGCGATCGGGTACAAATTCAAGTGCTTGGGGTACTGCCCGAACGGCGATTTCACAAATTTCCGGAGTCCTAAATTCTTCAGGCACGAATTCGAGGTCTAACCCGTTTCTCTTTACAGCTATTTTGCAAAGTTCCGGAGTTTTATCCGCCGAAGGAACATCACCGAAAGATTTCCAGAATAGTTTTATCGGTTTTGATGCAGTCATTTTGGACCTCAATGATGTCGGATAAATAAGCCTCGATATTGGCCAAAGGTCTTACAAATTTTATTCAGCCAACGCATCATTAGAGATATTGAGTACCCCATTCAGCCACATAGACAATGAATAAAGAAAGTCAAAAATCCCTTTCTGCCTAAACAAAATGCCAAGAGATATGGAAGTCGGAATGTGTATTGCCAAGCACCGAAAGAAAATCAAGACCATGCGTCACTTGATGGGCAGTTTTAGTTAAATAGCGCTTTCTTGGATGAGAGATTTTTCCGATTCTGGATAAATAGTTTTTCCAATCGCTATCATTTTTACCTTTTCAGTGCTTATTATTTAACTTAATTTGAGCCAAGGAAGGAAAATGTCCACGCGCAAAACAAAAATGACAGTTTCCCAGTTAACACTGTTGACTGCGGTAAACATGATGGGATCTGGCATTATTATGCTTCCAACAAAGCTTGCTCAAATTGGAACCATCTCGATTATTTCCTGGTTCATTACCGCAGGCGGAGCGCTTTGTTTGGCCTTTTCTTTCTCCAAATGTGGAATGTATAGCCGTCATTCCGGACTTGGCGGATATGCCGAGAACGCTTTTGGTGAATCAGGAAGTTTTCTAGCAAACTACACCTATGGTATAGCCCAGCTTCTTGCAAACATAGCTTTAGCTGTTACCAGCGTTGGATACTTTGAGCAACTTATTGGTGGAGACTTCCCTCCACTTGTGGTATGTCTGCTTTCAATAGGACTTCTTTGGCTATGCATGATGGCAAATTCTCGTGGCGCAGCGATTACTGGAAGAATTAGTTCCGTTGCCATATGGTTCGTCATTATTCCAGTAGTTACGGTCAGTGTAATTGGGTGGGCTTGGTTTAGTCCACAACGATATATTGATGCGTGGAATCCTCAGCATGTGCCTTTCTTTGAAGCTGTTAAGTCATCTATTACGATGACTTTATGGGCCTTCATAGGAATTGAAACTGCCTGTGCTAATAGTAAAGCCGTTGAAAACCCCGAAAGAAACGTTCCGATTGCCGTTTTAACCGCAACAATTGGAGTTTCTATTATTTACATTACCTCGACTAATGTAATAGCTGGAATTGTTCCTAATGCCGATCTAGTTAACTCAACTGCTCCATTCGGCCTTGTCTACACCTTGATGTTCAATAGTTGGGTTGGCAAACTAGTCATGTTGATGCTTTGCATATCATGCACAAGTTCCACTTTAGGTTGGCAATTTACTCTTGGAAAAGTTTTCCAGCAGTCTGCCACTACTGGTTACTTCCCAAAGATATTTGGAGTAGCTAACCAATGGGGAGCCCCAGTTAAGGGCATGATAATCCTTGGCATTATTCAATCCTGCATCTGCTTTATGACAGCTAGCCCTGCTTTGTACAACCAATTCCAGAGCTTAGTGGACTTAGCGGTTGTCACGACAATTATTCCCTATCTTCTGTCCATGGCAGCTCTTGCTGAAATCTTAAGAAGAGCTCATATCGAACCAAAGAAAGCAAGGCTCTATGTGTTTATTGGATTCATCGCTTCACTTTTCAGCTTCTATGCCTTAGAGGCATCAGGTCTAAAAGAAGTCTTCTGGGGCTCTCTAGTAACCTTCTTTGGATGGACTCTATGGGGAACATTCATTGCTAAGAATTTCACACCGCACCACGACAAGAAGCTAGAAGATTAACGAATTCTTTATCCATGTAGCGACATAGAGGTAGCTATGTCTTTACAGTGAAAGAACTCACATAGAAAAAAATAACTCGGGCCTGCGATTGGGAGTCTAAAACGCTCAATGGCAAGCCCAAAGAGTATGTCTGAAGTTTTTCACCTAGCCTGC
Source organism: Burkholderiales bacterium (assembly GCA_021205255.1). Taxonomy (GTDB): domain Bacteria; phylum Pseudomonadota; class Gammaproteobacteria; order Burkholderiales; family Burkholderiaceae_F; genus JAJPXW01. The sequence goes on along the minus strand of JAJPXW010000268.1, from coordinate 528 downwards.
ACCGAGTTACAGAAAACGAACACTTATTTAAAAGGGTACAAATAGCGAACACTGGGGTGCTGAACTGTCGATTTCGAACCTTCTTGAAGACCTGAGAATTTGAAGACTTCAAAGAGACAAATTCGCTACGAGCCCACTGGAGTTTTAGTGCTAAAGCTCGTCAATTTAAAACTGACTTGAAATCACTTCCTGTTGACAGAGATCATAAAACTACTTTCTGTTCGTTTTCTGTTACTGGCCTAATTGTTCGTTTTCTGTATTCGGTATCCGGTATCCATACTTTCGTTTTTAGCTTCAATCCATGTACAGAGAATAGGTACCACAGCTTTTACAGCAATTGAAACCACATAGGAGAAAGGGCTTGGCTCACAACTGAGAGATAAAAGTGCCCTATCCACGTCCAAAAGGTTACTTAAGTAGTCTTTCGGCTATCTCCCAGACCGTGGTGAATCTTGAAAAAGTATTCAAGAAGGCTGTCGGTCGCCAGCGGGAGTGTTGGGCACCGCTTCTTTCAGGGCTCCGGCCGTT
>JAJPXW010000158.1 GCA_021205255.1 Burkholderiales bacterium | reverse complement strand
TTCATAAAATTATTGATAGTGAAGGCGTCTGAAATGCTCATAGGCCAAATAGGAGCCGAACAGTAGCAAACACCCGCAAAGTATATATAGGAGCCCTGCTAAAAGTGAATGGGGATTTTGCTGAACCGTATGGACGATAAATGGAGTACCGACTACTGGAGCCATAACTCCCATAATGCTATTTAATGAAGCAATTGCACCCATGGAGCGTCCTTGTTCCTCGGCAGTTACGGAATTGGAGACTATACCGTTTAATGCCGGAGCAACGCCGGCAAAGAAAAAATTCAAGAAAATTATTACGTAAAGCATCCATCCAGCTGGTGCGAGTCCAAAAGCAAAGTAGGCTATCGCCCCAGAAATAAGGCCAATAAAAACAAGTACTTTATCTCCAAGCAAAGCTAGGAATTTTTTAAGAGCAAAACCCTGCATCGTTGCACTTACTAAACCCATGCATACCATGGAAACGCCGATGTTCATCGGAGTCCAATCGAATTTATGGACAGTAAATAAAGTCCATGTCGAGTGCAGGATGGATTGCGAAAAAGTCGCTATTGCAATGACGGCAATTAATAGTCCGATGGACTTTAAATGCGCTAAGTGGCTTAGAGAAGTAAAAGGATTGCAGCGGGAAAAAGTAAATGTCGTGCGATGGGCCGGAAGTAGGGATTCCGGAAGAATGAAGAATCCGTAGCAAAAGTTAATTAGGGACAGAAACGAGGCCAGAATAAAAGGATAGCGAAGCGAGTACTCTCCTAACATTCCACCGGTGAGCGGCCCAAGAATGAAACCTATGCCAAAGCAAGCGCCAATTAAGCCAAAAGCTTGAGTTCTTGTTTCTTTTGTGGTGATATCTGCAATATAGGCCTGGGCGACGGCAATATTAGCCGAGCACATTCCACCTACAATTCTTGAAAGGAGAAGTACAACAAGCGAGTCTGTGACAGCTGGTACTGCGAACATCACGCTTAATCCAAAGATGCCAAGTAACAGGATTTTTCTTCTACCAAAGTGATCTGAAAGTGCTCCTAGCGCAGGAGCAAAGAAAAACTGCATCACTCCGTAGCTCACGAGGATCGCTCCGAACCACCAAGCTTGACTGGTTGGATTACCTGCTAAAACGCCGACCAGTTGGGGCAAAACCGGAATAATCAATCCTATGCCTAAGACGTCAAGAACGACGCACACTAGGATAAATGGCAGACCTGGATGGGGTTTAACTCGCATATCAGTTGTTTACTCGCAGTTTTAAAGATAATCGAAAAGACTGATTTGACAATAAATTTTTTATTAGAAAAGTTCTGAGGTGGCCTAGTTAGTCGATAAACTTTAAGACAATAACTCAAATCCTAGGGGGAACATGAAAGATGAAAAGGACTGTACCTTTCCTACTATCCCTTATTAAAGAGGGATCTCTTGTAAAGCAAATCTGCATCGGCCTCGTGCTGGGCATAGTGGTCGCTTTAATTTGGCCAGCAGCCGGTGCGGCGCTTGAAATACTTGGTAACTTCTTCGTAAGCGCCTTGAAAGCAGTGGCGCCAATCTTGGTTTTTGTCCTGGTTGCCGCATCCATTGCTAACCGTGAAGGGGCTTCTGGGGGCAAAATTAAAACCGTTATCGGCCTTTATCTTTTAGGGACTTTCTTGGCGGCATTAATTGCTGTTTGCGCGAGTTTTATGTTCCCCACACAAATTGCACTTGTCAATATTCAGGATACCGTCACAGCTCCGACTGGCGTTGGAGAAGTTCTCAAGACACTGCTCTTCAATATCGTTGACAACCCAGTTAAGGCTATCGCCAATGCAAACTACATTGGTATTTTGGCATGGGCTATCAGCTTAGGTATTGCTCTCCGCCATTCAACTGATGAAACAAAGAAAGTAGTAGCCGACCTCTCATTTGGTGTTGAATATGTCGTCCGCTTCGTCATTAAGCTGGCTCCTATCGGCGTATTCGGCTTAGTCGCTGGCATGGTAGCCACAACCGGTCTTGAAAGCATGCTCGGTTACGTCAAAGTAGTAGTCGTACTCGTTGCCTGCATGATTGTTGTCGCTGTTGTCGTCAACCCGATCATTGTATGGTTCTACACCCGCAAAAATCCATTCCCACTGGTATTTACCTGCCTACGTGAATCAGGCGTTACGGCATTCTTTACCCGTTCATCGGCTGCAAATATTCCTGTCAACATGAACTTGTGCCGCAAATTAAAACTAGATGAGGATGTCTATTCCGTCTCGATTCCAGTTGGTGCAACTATCAATATGGAAGGTGCCGCCGTTACGATTACGGTTCTGACACTAGCGGCTGTGGCCACACTTAATATTCAGGTTGACCTCTGGACAGCTCTTATTCTTTCCGTAGTTGCCGCAGTTTGCGCATGTGGAGCTTCCGGTGTGCCAGGCGGCTCTCTACTTCTCATCCCTTTGGCCTGCGGACTGTTTGGTATTGACCAGAACGTGGCATTGCAGGTTGTCGCTGTCGGCTTTGTTATCAGCGTAATCCAGGACTCTTGCGAAACTGCTTTGAATTCTACAACAGACGTTCTGTTTACTGCTGCGGCTTGCCAGTACATTAACCGTAAGGATAAAAATAAGTCCTCTAACGATAAGGAACAAAAGTTAGCAGGGCAGGCCTAATAAGAGCCTTCAAATAAAAAGACTGATTAAAGTCCTCTAAAAGAACTCCGGCAAAAGCCGGAGTTCTGCGTTCTTGAAGAATTTGAATAGAAATAAAAGACCCGCTTTTGCGGGTCTTACTTGCTGTCTTTCATCGCTAGCCCTTGCTTGAGGACTGGACAGTGAGTTCGAGTTTTCATTCCGGTTTCCTGCGACTAAATTTCACTTCCTGTTCCACTGGATTAGGCGAAGCCCCAAAAGTAACTGGAGCGTCTTTCCACTCGGCGTCTATGGAAGGAATTAAATCGTCTCTCTGTAGTTCAGCTTTTTCTCTAGGAGCGTCGGCAAATGCTAAAAGTCCTGCCGTAACGGCTGCCCAGGGGCTGTCCATTAGTTGAAGTTCCGTATCTATGGAACTAATTAATGGTGTCGCACTCTGCAACCAAAGCTGTGCATCCTTAAAACTTAGTCCAGATAGAAATTCCAGAACAGCAGGAAGAAAATCTGGCAATTCATCGCTTTCAAACTTCAAACCATGATCTTCATATAGCTTGGTGAGATTGACCATTGCTGGACCACGACCTCTTGAGTCGCCATGGAGATGCTCAAAAAGATTCAGACTTGCCCGGCGACCCATATCGAAAGTCGCTACGTAGACTCTCTGAATACTGGTCAAGGAGGCTTTTTCAAGTTTATTGATAAAACAAGAAAGAGAGTCTTTAACTTTCTGGTTCAAAGAAGTACTTGCCTGTATGTATGCTTCTATTTCTCCCAATTCGTCTATTAACTGCTTGCGGGGATACACAAGAAGACATGCCATTGCTTTAAGCTCTGCGTTCATGATGTCTCCTTCTGGAT
>JAJPXW010000222.1 GCA_021205255.1 Burkholderiales bacterium | reverse complement strand
ATTCTGCCCAAGCCTATTAACAGCTTGGAAATATGTATGGCCAGTCTCGGTTAGCTAGATGGCAATCCGCTATCTAGGACAGTTTGTGTCTTAGAACTGATTAGTCATGCTTGAGGGGCACTGCGTCTAGTTTCTTGAGCTGATCAGTTAGCTTGGCCACCTCATCTTTATTATCTTCCAGATAGGCTTCAATAATATCGGCTCTGAGCTTAAGTTCTTGTGGGAACCTAGCCATAGCCTCTTCGATTCTGTCCATAACATCGCGGCTTGTATGTCAACCCACTTAAATCCATCAGTACGTTGTACTGAAGTTGCGAACTTTCTAGTTTCCGCATTGACGTTGAAGTTTTCTGCCCCTTTCTTTAAGCCGTGAGACAGTTCATGCATGTCATTGGCGGAGACATCCTTCTTGAAGCCTTTTGAGTTTGTGAAATAAACACGGTTAGACTGACCTTCTATGGGCTTGGTTTGTGCATCGTCCAAGAATCTTGTTTCACCTGGAAGATCTTTAAGAAAATCCTTATCTTTTTTCGAAAATGCCATTGTTACCTCTACTAATTTAGCTAATAAAACTAGAAATAGGGATTTTACGGATAGAGCACCATATCAAGTGTACGTATTCACCATAGTGGACAGCTTAGCCTTGATGAAGGGAAGTATTTGCCAACAGAAATCATGTTGTTACGGAGATGAGCCCCTACAGGGAGCCCAATCAGGTTCTTAGGTCCTTGGAATTATGGGTATGCTAAATAACAAGCATAAAGTAAAAAGTTTTAGTAAGGAACTAGAGAAAGAGTACAGATAGCTTAGTTCCACTTCTGCAACTCCGGAAAGAAATTTTGGCTGAGTTAAAGTCTTCGTCAGAAATTTGATTTTGAAAAGCTCCATTTTGAAACTACTGTCTTTTTAAATTGCGTCGCAAGTTACTTAATTTTGAAGATTTTGAGGTGGCTGTGGCATCCCTATAAGCAAGAGTTGTGTCTCTTCGCTATAAGTAAGAATGGATGAATTGAGGCTCTCTCAAAAATATTCAGCAATATTGGATAATTCAAACAGAGCGTAGTATTGCGTATCAGTTTCCAAAGGAGTTGAAGGTCATGGATCAGGTATTTTTCTCTAAAACCAAATGGATACTTCTCTTTACTACTCTTCTTAGCCTAGGGGCTAATTTCAGTAGTGCTCAGACGACTGAAGTTCCAAACTTTGAAGAGAAACCAATCCTTGGCATCATTGTCCCGGGTAAGACCACAGTGACAGATTTCAAAGAGATACTTAATAAACGAGGATGTAAGTACACAGAAGACACTGCGGCATTGTCGGCCAATAATATCCTAACCGTGAAGATAGGTTGTTTTGACTTGCCGGGAGACCCAGATGTGATTGTTGCTGGTCAAACTGCTTCTGCATCTTCTCCGATTGATGCTATGTGGATAAACTTTCGCAAAGATGAAATTGGTTCTACCTACGAGACATATTTAGAGGCTCTCACTAAAGCTTACGGCACTCCTTTTTCTCTTTCTTCGCCTCCCCATGGTAGACGAGAGTCTCTATGGGCAGTGACTGGGAAACCTCTGCTCGTTATTGTGATGAATGAAAAAGGCCAAGATGGTAAGAGTTCAATTCTCTATATGATTGGAGATACGGGCTTAAGTTTTTTAAAGGAGCGTGGAATTGAGCCTAACCCTAAGGCTCACGAAGACTTAAATAACCTCTAGTAATATGAAATCCCCTGGGCCTAGAGCTAAATGGATTTATTGAAAATTCAATGGAATGAGACCATGATGAGAAAGGGAACTTTGACACTTTTCTGCACTGTGCTTTTATGTTCAAGCTTTGTTTTTGTTCAATGCCAAGCACAGGCAACTAGCAAATCAATTCTTGGCATGATCGTGCCTGGCAGAACTACACTTTCAGCCTTTGAAGACGCTTTGGACAACCGTGAATGCGAGTTTAAGGAAACTAGGCTAGTAGCCATTCACAAAGAGAGAGTGGTGGTAGAGGAAGGGTGTTTTGACTTGCCTGGAAATCCTACTGTTGTCGTCGATGCTAGTTCCAATGCTCCAGCAGACGTAATTACAAATCTTTGGATAGATTTCCAAAATAGCGGACCAAACTCGGCTTATGCCTCATACTTCAATGCTCTTAAAAAATCGTATGGAAACCCTTTTCATTTTCAGGATGACACTCCAGGTAATAGAGCTGCAACTTGGATCTTCCAGCCTTCGCTATTAATTACTTTAGAAGAGAAGGGCGAGGAAGGAAATGGATCTTTGACGTACAGTATTGGAAAAGAAGCTAAAGAATTTTTAGATCGACTTGGCATAAAACCTTCTCCTAGTAGGCAAAGGAAACCTAAGTCGAAGCCTGAGGACATAAGTGAAAGTCCAACTTATAAGGATCTCAGTACTCTCTAATTCCTAAGATCAATTAGCAAGCAGACTTGGAACTTTTGCAACTACTTCCAAAGCGGCCAATGCTCTAAATTATCTAAACGAAATAAAGTATCCATAGAGATGTTGGTGAAATAGGTCTTATCTTGGTGGAAGGCTAATGCCTTCGAGTTTTGTGCAGTTAGCTCGGCCGCTACCGGAAGTGACATAACCTACTACCCCTTGAATTACGGCAAAGTAACAACGGTACAAGTTTCCTGAGCCATCTTGTGCACGATAGCTGATTTGATCTTTTGTAGTTTGAACAGAACCGGGTACTACTGAGACACTCGAGGGTTCAACGCCAATAGAGGCAGCCGCTTTATCGGCAAGGTCTTCATCGGAGAATTTCTTTTTCGATTGGTCTACGTAACTACATGCACTAAAGCACGTTACTGTTAGGACGACAGTGATAGCAGTAAAGAGGCGAAGTGTCCTATTCATTTTCAACTCCTTTTGGACTCTAATATTTTATTTACCTTAGTGTTGAACTATTTCATTTTAGGGTGGTAAGGCCTAGAAATGCTACACGACTTTGAAATCATTGTTAGCCTTCCATATTTCCTTAGTTCACAATCTTAGTTAACCATACTAAAAGTCTTGGAAAGACGGCAAGTGCTTAAAGATAAGTTCAAAAGTTAATTTCTTTCCGCAACTTGTTGGAGATAAGTGATAGAGCTTGAGCATATAGGTCAGGACTCGGTACTGGGATGTGATATACATGTGGCGTAAAAGACGATGGCTATTCTGACTCCACAAATAGAAAAGACAATGAGTAGTAGCTCACGAGTTTTCAAGGTTTTCAAATATCAATCCTCTTAATGTTATGCGCCAGAACTCTACTGCAGGACTCATTCTTCTAATATTGAATTATCAAATCTCTAGATAATGTGGATGTTTGTAGTGGGACAGAGGTGTAATTGAAAATTTGTTAAACCAGAATCTAGAACTGGCAGGTCCCCGTAACGACTCCGCCGGAAAAGGAAAGGACAAAATCAGACAGGATTAGATATGGCCCTCAGCTGAACCTTATCAAGAACGGAG
>JAJPXW010000134.1 GCA_021205255.1 Burkholderiales bacterium | reverse complement strand
ATTTTAGGACCACAATCACCTATATTTCGTTTCTTTTTCTTTTTGCCTTCCTAAAATTCTCAATGCAGTCTTCTGCCTGTCCGTAATCCCAAGGACAGCATTTAAGAAGGAATTTCATATGGCCTCAGAGAATAAAACTCCTGAAGTTGCGCCAGCGTCTGAACGTGTGTCGATCGGTTGCTATATCTCTTTGATCATCGCAATCATCTTCTTCTCAGGCCTGTGTGCAGGTAATCAATGGTATGGAATCTTTGATTTCACTACCGTAAATGGATCGTTTGGCAAACTTGTCAGCAGCGTGACGCAAAATGCCGATGGTCTCAAAGTAACTATGGACACCTTTCGTGGAAAAGGTGGTAGTGGCGCTATAGACGGTTTCGTATTTGCCTTGACATTAGCTCCTACAGTTATGTTCGCATTGGCAATGATTACGGTCTTTGACCACTACGGCGCTTTAAAAGCAGCCCGTAAGCTCTTGACTCCAATCCTTAGGCCAATTCTTGGCATTCCTGGTGCCGCAGGACTTGCCTTGATTGCTGCACTTCAATCTGCCGATGGCGGTGCGGCTTTGACCCGTCAGCTTAAAGACGATCATATTCTTAACGATAAGGAAATCAATAACTTCGCGGCCTTCCAAATGACGGCTAACGCTGCTATTACGAACTTTTTCTCATCAGGCGCTGTGCTCTTTACTTTATTGGCTCCCGATGGTAGCCATGCAGTAACAGTAAGCATCGGTACTTGCTTCGGTGTCATTTTGGTAGGGAAAGTGGTTGGCGCCAACATCATGCGTCTCTTCCAGCTTCGCCAAACTAAGAAGCTAGTTAAGGAAGCAGAAACAGCCATCAAGGAGAAATAAATGTCCGCACATGCAAAAGCAAAGCCTCTTATCACTGATGTATTTGTCAAAGGCGCATTTCAAGGATGGGAAATTTGTACCCATTCCACGATTCCTAATGTGTTGATGGCCTTTGTGCTTATCAAGATCCTTAACCTATCCGGCATTTTGACGCTTATCGGCAACATTTGTGGACCAATCATGGGACTATTTGGATTGCCAGGCGAAGCTATTACGATTCTTCTCGGAGCATGGATGTCCATGGGTGGTGGAGTCGGTGTAGCCGTTGCCCTTTATGATGGCGGTGGAATAACCGGTCCGGAAATGGGCGCTGTGATTCCAGCTATTTACCTAATGGGTTCACAGATCCAGTACATGGGACGTTGCCTCGGTGTTATCGGTATCCAAGGTTCCGATATTTTGAAAATAATGATCATTCCGCCAATCGTTGCGATTCTTTCCCTTTGGGTCATGAAGGTCATCGTTTTCGCAGTTTAATTACCGGAGCAGATAATTTATGCCTACTGGCTACCTATTAAGGAAAGCCGACCTCTTTTGCCCAGAACACCTGGGCAAAAGAGATATTTTGGTTATTGGCGAAAAGATCCTGCTTGTTGATGAAATTATCGACGTAAAAGTGCCGGGTCTTGAAGTAATAGATTTAGCTGGCTTGACTGTGACTCCAGGTCTATTCGACCAACACATCCATGTGCTTGGCGGAGGCGGAGAGGGTGGTCCAGTAACCAGAGCGCCGGAACTTAATTTTTCCGAACTTGTCCAAGCTGGAATCACAGGCTTTGTCGGGGTCTGCGGTACAGATTCGGAAACTCGTCCTATTGAAGCTCTCCTTGCCAAGGTAAGGGCTTTGACCAAAGAAGGCGCTTCCGGTTGGATGTGGACTTCGAACTATAGATATCCTCCTACAACAATTACTGGTGATGTCAGAAAAGAACTGTTGACAATTCCAGAATGTCTTGGTGTCAAGATCGCCATGGGGGATCATCGAGGTTCTTTTCCGACCACTCATGAAGTGCTGCGAGTTCTATCCGATTGTCGCGTTGGAGGCATGATTTGCGGGCACGATGCCTACTTGCATGTTCATCTTGGCGATATTCCTGTAGCTTTTCCTGCTTTCTTGAAATGCGTAGATATGGGGATGCCTATTAAGCATATTCGACCGACGCATGTGGCTCGCCAAAAGGAAGTCTTTGCTCAAGCTATTGATTTCGCAAAAGCAGGTGGCTGGATTGATATCACGACAAGTGGTGGAAATTATATGGGCGAAGCAGCAGATGCCTACGTCATGGCTCTAAAGGAAGGTGCGCCTGCCAATAGAATCACATTCTCTTCTGACGGCCACGGCTCGATGCCTCGTTGGCGGGATGGAGAAATGGTTGGCATGACGATCTGCAAAGTCTCAGACAATTTGGAGCAGTTGCAGAAACTTGCTGGAATGATTGGTTTGGAAAAGGCTCTTCTACCATTAACAAGGACCGTCACGGAGGCTCTTTGCCTGAACACAAAGGGCACTGTTGAAGCCGGCAAGGACGCTGATATCCTTGTTATGGATAAGAATCTAAAGCCTGTACATCTCTTTATGAGAGGAAAACAAGTCATGAAGGATTCGGAAGTTATCGTTAAAGGTACTTTCGAAGAGTAGAGTCAGCTTGTCTAAAAGGAATCCGGCGTAAGCCGGATTACTTTAACGGATTTTATCTTTTACCGGAAGGATTTATTTTTCCGGAAATGGATCAGTTCCAAAAACTGCCGTATGGAAGGTAGGATCCGATGATCCTATAGTTCCTCTAAGCATGCCTTTAGCATTGAAAAACGCTCCAAAATTTCCTTTTGCGTCTAGAGCAATAATCCCTCCGACGCCCTCTATTTCCTGAACTTCTAGAAGAACGTCCTTTATGGCCTCCTCCACTGGTTCGTGAAGGAATCGGCAGCGGTCATGGATGTTTTGGGCAGCGCCAACAGTAATGAATTTTTCGCCTGTTCCAGTGCATGAGATGGCTGCAGTAGCGTTATTAGCATAAGTGCCTGCCCCAATTATGGGACTATCTCCAACCCGGCCTGGAAGCTTATTGGTCATTCCTCCAGTGGAAGTTCCAGCAGCCAAATTGCCATTTACATCAAGAGCAACCGCACCAACAGTTCCATATTTATTGTCGTTAAAAGCTAATGTAGGGTCCGGGTTGTCGTGATCGAGGGAAATTTTGTTATGGGTCTTAGCGGCTTTTAACTGCTCATGCCTTTTTGCAATGACAAAATATTCTTCGCCTGTTAGGGGAATGCCTTTGGAGACTGCAAACTTTTCTGCTCCCACAGATGCGAGCAGTACGTGAGGAGTGTCCTTCATGACTAGGTAGGCCGCTTCAATTGGATTCTTGATATGTTCAACTCCAGCGACAGCGCCAGCATCTAAAGTCTTACCATCCATAATAGCTGCATCTAATTCGTTCTTGCCTTCACTGGTAAAGACGGCGCCTTTCCCAGCATTAAAGACAGGATTGTCCTCCATGCTTTTAATAGCAGCGACGACTGCATCTACGGCAGAACCCCCTGAGGAAAGAACTTGCCAGCCTGCTTTTAAAGATTCTTCAAGACCCTTGTGGTAGTCAGCCAATTCTTCAGGAGAAGTGTTTTG
>JAJPXW010000233.1:2495-3511 GCA_021205255.1 Burkholderiales bacterium | reverse complement strand
GACCACGGGAAAGAGACAGTGCCTGTAAACCTAAATAGCTATCCGGTTCACGGAAAAATTCAACAAAGAACCTCCCTATTCCATAAACCAGAAAAAACATTCCGGAAACTGCTCCGCGAGGACGTGGCTTAGAGGAATATATCCACACAATTACAAAGAGAATAATTCCTTCTACAAAACTTTCGTAAAGTTGAGAAGGATGTCTAGGAATTCCACCATCTTCGGCATTAGGAAAGATCATTGCCCAAGGAAGATTAGGATCGGCTGGTCGACCCCACAATTCCCCATTAATAAAATTTCCTAACCGGCCAAAGAAGAATCCTAGGGGGACACCGGGAGCAACAAAATCTCCTACCTGGAAAAATGGCACCTTCTTTTTCCATGCAACCCACCATAAACCGAGGATCACTCCAATGAATCCGCCGTGGGCACTCATTCCTCCTTGCCAAATATAGAAGATTTCAAGTGGATGGGTGAGGTAGTACTCGGGTTGATAGAAAAGAACAAAACCTAGCCTGCCACCAATAATTGTTCCTAGCATTCCCGCAAACAGAATGTCTTCAACGTCGGTTCTTGTAATTCCTCGCCAAGTCTGTCTGCATCTCCATAAACCTACGAGATAAAAAAGGAGAAAACCGAGTAGGTACATTAATCCGTACCAATGAATTGCAAAAGGTCCAATGGAAACTGCAATAGGGTCAAATTGCGGGTGAACAAGCATGATTGTGGGTTATAAATCGTTTAATAGGCCTTGGCCATATTCAAAAAGCTCTTCAAGTATTTCGTCTTCTGTCGGAAATTGCGTTTTGAGTTCCTGAAGTATTTGGAAGAATGTGAGGAACGTGCGTGCTTGATCCATGCCGCGCTCAAGAAGATCCCCCTTAAATTGGTGCCAAATTTCCTCGTCTTCATTAGATAGGAATTCAGGATAGTTTCTCGCTATATAGCGACGGATCATTTCCGGCAATTCCTTGTTATCGAAAACTTGCTCGCGCCAAATTACACTGAGTTCGTCA
>JAJPXW010000233.1:0-2485 GCA_021205255.1 Burkholderiales bacterium | reverse complement strand
TAACCCTTCTTAAATGGTCTAGTCTGGTCTTGTCCTCATCGGAAAGGAACTTTTCTGAATACAGGCGAGTTTCAAGGAATCGTTGATCAGCAGGTTCATTGAAGCGTTTCTTCCTTTCGTCGTCCAGCACCGGAAAGACCATATTCATAATATCCAGACCACGATTTACGATAATTAAGGCTCTCTTATGAACTTCGTCTAGGGAGATGCCAAGGGTTTCTGCAAAGTCAGAATCAAAAGAATTTTTTGGAACGTCAATAATAAAAGGCGTGGCCTGTGTACGGACTTTTACAAAAGGTAAGGCTTGAACTCCGTTTTTCCTATCCTCTGAACTTGGATAAGCTCTTTTGCGAACCTCTTCTTCAGTAAGGGAATACAGCTCATCAGGATGATGTTTCAAATCCCAGCAATACCACTCGTTAGTTCGACTTGGATTTGCACGCAGAGGATAAATAACCCGTAGAAAATGAGCAGCCGCTCCAGCATGCGAATCGACATAAAGCTTAGGGCACGACGGAGGCTCCAATGCAGCTACTACAACTTTTTTTTCAGTGTTTTTAATAGCGAATTCCCAAAACTTCGGCTCCTTCGCTTTAATTAATCGGCCTAAATAAAAGGTAGCGAAAGTATCGGATAAAGCATCGTGGGCATGGCTATGGTCCAACTGATTGATCTTGGATAAATGCTCAAGTCTGAAACTCAGTGAACCGTCGGCGTTTTTAGGCCATAGGATGGCTTTTGGCCTAAAGGCATATAGAGCTAGGACTATCTTAAATAGATCGAGCCTTCTGCGTCCTTGACCCCATTCCCTGCTGTAGGGATCAATTAGGTTCCGCCAGAACATAAAGCGCGTGACTTCGTCATCGAATGCAATATTGTTATAGCCAATTGCAATCGTCCCAGGCTTTGAAAGGCGACTAAAAATTTTGGAGGCGAAAACGGCTTCCGGTTCCCCTTCATCAAAACATTTAAAAGGTGTAATCCGGGTGACCATGCAGGCTTCCGGATCAGGAAGATAGTCCTCTGCAGGAAGACAATAAAGTAAGTCAGGTTTACCTATCGGTTCCATCTGCATGCTTGTTCGAAGACCTCCGAACTGCGCCGGTCTATCTCTACTAGGGTCCAGTCCGAAAGTCTCAAAGTCGAACCAGTAAAAAGTGCGTTGGATATCTTTTGAATTTCCTGTCATTTATGAAACAAACAATCTTTGGAGGCCAACTGGTCTATTAATTTCACAGAATTCTACAGGAAAGGGAGATTGTCCAATTTTTTACTTGTGCAGACCTAAAGCAAAGGCCTCACTAGGAGGCCCGCACAAGAAAAAGGAAAATGAAAAAGAAGAAAGAAGAAAAAGAAATACTATCTAAAACGGCCAAGCCAGAATTGCCTGATAAAACATATAGCAGCCAAGGCAGCACAGTAGGCATGCAAATATTTTCTTTAACGGCTTAGTGTCAATTGAATGAGCAACTTTAGCTCCTAAAGGTGCTAGCAAAATACTACAGGATGCACAACAAAGAAGAGCAGGCAAGCAGATATAACCAAGCAAGATTGGAAAACCAGGTACGCCTTGCAAGTTCCATCCACTAATGATGTAGCCTATCGTGCCAAAGAAAGCGATTGGAAAACCAAGTGCCGCGCTGGTTGCCACTGCATGATGGATCGTGACGTTGCACCAAACCATCCATGGAACGGAAATAAATCCTCCTCCTGCACCGACTAAAGAAGATAGGCATCCAATCACTACGCCAGCTGCAAACATGCCTACCGGACCTGGCAATTGGCGAGATGCCTTTGGTTTTTTATCCACGAACATCTTATAGGCAGAAAACCACACGAAGCCGGTGAACACCAAGGAAATCCAAAAAGTGGAAAGAAGCTTGGCTACTTGCGCGCCAATCAATGCTCCTACCAGAATGCCAGGCGCAACAGCCCATACTACATTCCAGAGCACGGCTTTTCTTTTATGGTGGGCTCGTGCACTTGAAACACTAGTAAAGGCAATAACAGCTAATGAAGTGGCGATAGCCACATGAACTACATAGTCGTGAGGGACTAGGGATTCCGGAAGCAGCATAGTGATAAATGGCGTAAGAATCAGCCCTCCTCCGATTCCGAGCAAACCCGCCATAAAGCCGCTAAAGCAACCTGCACAACACAAAAGAAAAATAGTGGTTAGAGTCAATTTAGGCCTCTATTAAATGAGATGGCTGTAACTTGAGATTTATGCGATGGATGTTATACCTTAGAGAAACAAATTTATAAAATATTCCCACCATAAGGAACAACTGCGATAGGTAAAATGAAAGCCATTCCAAATTTACGATTTCTCTCTTTTATCAAGTGCCTTTACCACTGCTTCGTATTCGGCTTTAGTTACTGGAGAAATGGAAAGCCGATTTCCTTTACGCAAAACAACCATGTCTTTGCACTCTGGAATAGAACGCAAGTCGCCTAATGACAGCGGGGCAAATTTCTTATTCAC
>JAJPXW010000259.1:2009-3514 GCA_021205255.1 Burkholderiales bacterium | reverse complement strand
TTGTTAGGCTTCGTGAATATCAATTAGCATGTATTCCGGACTTCCCATACCAAGTTCTCGCATATAGGATAGTTGCCGAAGGCCACGCCTTGATTCGATGCGCTCGACTAAGTCTTTGTTTTGTTCATGGGGCATCTTGTAGACGAGGTCTATACAAGCTTGCTCGATTGGTAAAAGCTCGTTCGAGGCTAAGATACCCACATCCGGAATCGTTGGCACAGCTGCTCTTGTTCCAGCGCAATCGCAATCCACGGACAGTTTGCGCATAACGTTAATAAAACATATATTTTTGCCAAAATGATCGCATGTGGCCTTTGCCGATTCAACCAGATTTTCCATGAAAGGTTCTTTGGCTGGCCATTCGGGGAAAGGTTTAGAAGTATCAGCTATAGCATGAACTTGCATCTTGCCCTTATTGCCACTAGCCATTCCAATTGCTAAATTCTTGGTTGACCCACCAAAACCTCCGTGGGAATGTCCCTTGAAATGGGTTAACACAATCAGAGAATCATAGTTGAGGGTGTTTTTGCCAACGGCCACTTCTTTTAAATGTCTTCCGCCAATTACAGGAAAGCTCACCTCTCCAAATTCATCAAGGATGTCTACTGGACAGAAAGTCCAACCATTTATCTTCAACGTTTCCCGATGACCTTCAGTCGTATGCCTATCACCGCCTAAGGTATTAGTTTCAACAAGGTTGCTATTGGGAACAGCTTGTTGGAGAGCTTGCACCATTTCAACTGGAAGAAGGTAAGGTCCGTTTCTTTCTCCAGTATGAAGTTTGATACCGACCCTTCCTTTTATCCCCTCATTGACAAAGCTGTACAGCTTGACTAGATGATCAGAGTCAATGTGCTTAGTAAAGTAGACTTTTGCTACTCCAGGTCCATCTTTAACGACTTGCTTACACCCAATTACAGGTGAAGATTGCTGGATACTTTCTGTTATTAGCTTCGCAAAAGGTGTCGTCTGCCATAGGAGTGCCAAAGCTCCACAACTTTTCAAAAAAGCTTCTCGAGTTAATGCCATTCGTAATTCTTCAATTTGTGACTATTTTCAAGGCTTAAATCCTACAAAAAGCCTATCAATAAGGGAATTGAGAATTTCATGGGGGTTATGCGTTTTTATACCAAAGCATTTCAAAGTCATATCTATTCTTACAGGGGAGAAAATATTTTAAGTACGGCATAACTCTTTCTTCGATCTCTTGGCGCCTCTAAGGAAAGTTCTGTTTTAACCGCAAGTTTCAATAGTGAGCACCTCCCAAGTTACCTTTGCCTAACCATGTTCACAAAGTTCAGAGAAGTTGTATAGGAATCTGTGGATTTGTAATTGGCTTCCTGGTCGTTGTTTACTATGAGATCTTTCCGGATGTAATTGTTTGAAATAATGTATTAAACCCTTCAAATTTATCCGGACATATTTGTCCAACTAGTGTACGATTCTTCAGCTTACCTTATAGAGCGGTCTCTTGTGCAAGAAAATAGAGGATTCTAATAAATAAA
>JAJPXW010000259.1:0-1999 GCA_021205255.1 Burkholderiales bacterium | reverse complement strand
TCACAGGAAGCGCCTTATTTTTAGACTAGCAACATCAAGATTCAATATAGATTTATTCAGCATCTAATGTAAAGTCATGCCAATTACTAGAAAACAATTTCTTAAGGCGCTGGGAACTCTAGCCTTTTTACCTTCGGCTACGGCCTTTTCCAAACCCTTGGTTGAAAATATCCAAAGCTTTACTCCAGTAATTGGAAGTCGGCAAGTAGAGAGCTCCACCCAAAACTCTCCAGCCAAAGTCTACTTTACAAGAAATATCGATGCCGACCATCTAATTAAGCTCTACAACTTAGTAAATGGCAATATAATCGTTAAAGTCGGAATCAAGATCCACACAGGTGAAAGGAATGGACCAAACATTCTTCCAAGGGATTTGGTCAAGGCCTTTCAAGCCCAGATTCCAAATAGCGCTTTAGTCGAGACAAATACTCTTTATTTTGGCGACAGGCATACGACGGAAAAGCACCTTGAAACGCTAAAGGTAAATGGGTGGACGTTCTGCCCGGTCGATATCCTCGACGCAGATGGAGCAGTTGTATTTCCTATTAAGGGTGGCAAGCATCTTAAAGAGATATCAGTTGGTAAAAATCTTCCCAACTATGACTCCCTTGTGGTCCTTACGCACTTTAAAGGACATGGTGTGGGAGGATTTGGAGGCGCCATGAAAAATATAGCCATTGGCTGCGCTGACGGAAGAAGAGGAAAACTACGCATCCATGCTGCCATAGACATTCGGGTTCCTTTCTACGACTGGCTGAGGAAAGAACTTTTTATGGAGTATATGGCTGAAGCTGCCAAGGGAGTATGCGATCACTTTGGAAATAACATGTGCTACCTGAATGTGCTGCGCCGGATGTCCGTCGATTGCGATTGCTCCGGAAAAAGAGCTAAGGAGCCAACAATTCCTGATATAGGGATTCTTGCATCAACTGATATTCTCGCCATTGATCAGGCTTCAGTTGATCTTGTCTACCACACCCCTCATGGGCTAAATAAGGATCTCGTTGAAAGAATAGAGTCCAAGAAGGGATTGCGACAACTATCGTATATGAAGGAACTAAAAATGGGAAAACCTCAATACGAACTGATTTGCATAGACGAATAGGCGATTCTTAATCACCAAGCTTATTGGACAAGTTACGGTCTCAACTCCTTGAAGACATAGATTTCAAGGAGTTTTTTCATCTTTTAGAGCTTTTGCAGCATTAAGCAACCCTTTGGTTAACTGATGCTCTAAAAAATTTTTAACTTCACGGTTGGGATTGCCAAGGAGAAAGGTGTCCTCTTCCCTATTCCATTTCTTAATTGTCAGATAGTCCATTTGCACAAGAAGCGCTTTTTCATCGAATTTGTTGGAATCGGCAGAAACTGAGAGTCCAGAACGGTAAATAGACTTCTCTTCGGAGTATGTCGAGGGGTCAATCAAGGTATGTTCCTTTACATATTTCATAAGTACGGAAGGTTTGCCTCCATTCTCGGGCCAATAATTAATAAAACCCCTATTTGGCCTTTTGAAGAAACTCAGGATTGACCAGGGTGCAAAAACTTTCTTAGAGGCCGTCTCTTCAAAACAGAATCCATTGTAGTTGGCGACTAGTTCTTCAATTAATTTGGATTCTGAAAGATTCAGTACCTTGGAAGCTTTTGTGATGTAACTTCCAAAATAATGCTTTAGCTCACTAAGCGAAAAACCAAGAATGTCCCCGTAAAACGGAACTAGAGTGATATCGTCCAAATTATTAAGGTCAGAAAGCACTCCTGAATTTCCGAACTTCAAAGTACCAGTCACGAAAAGAAAGCGAAATACTCCTGAATTCCCTTTTATAGCGCTATAGAAGTTAACCTGGGATTTCTTTACTTTTATAAAGGCATCAGGCTCGTTAAGACAAGAATCTAAAGGAGCATCGTATTCGTCGATCAGCAAGAACAACGGAGTTATTGGGCTGCTTTCTTAGCCATTTAGAAAATTCACTAATCCCTTTAGCACCAAGAGGTGTGT
>JAJPXW010000316.1:11682-19166 GCA_021205255.1 Burkholderiales bacterium | reverse complement strand
GCGGTGTACGAGTTGAAATGCAACTTCGTTGACATGAGCCAGACAACTGTCGATGACCAGTTTTCTTCCATGATGATTATTGAAAAGCCTACTAACGTTACCAAAGCACAGATTCAAGAAAAAATCCAGGAGATTTTTAAGAATCGTGAATTTGAAATGTCAGTTGTCGTGATGGACTGCATCCCAGGGATGGGCAAGATTCCAGCTGGTGAACCTTTTGTCGTGACAGTCGATGGCAATAATAGCCGAGGGTTACTTTTAGCTTTCACGAGAATCTTCTATGAAGGCGGAATCAATATTGAAAGTTTTCGATCAATCGATCAATCGTTTTTAGATCCGGAAATTGGTCAAGCGCAAAAGTATCTTTTTGTGTTTGAGATCAGCATTCCACCAACACTAGACAGAAAAGCTTTGCATCGCACGCTTATCGATATAGCGAACGAAAGAAATTTAAGAGTCAGTTTGCAGCACAGACAAATTTTTGAAGCGGTTCATCGCGTCACTATCGCCTAAAAGAAGACAAAAGGAAACCACATGCTTACAGAACGTGAAGTCATCTCCACTCTCGACATGCTAAGAAGCGAACACTTGGATGTTCGTACAGTGACGTTGGGCTTGAATTTATTCGATTGCATTAGCGACGATTTCGGCACCTTTTCCTTCAAGGTTCGCTCAAAGATCTCTAAATATGCAAGAAACTTGGTTTCTACCTGCGATGAAGTCGGCGATAGATACGGAATTCCAGTTGTTAATAAACTAATTACCGTCTCTCCAATAGGAACTGTTTGCTCAGGCTTTACGATTGATAAGTTAATTAAGACTTGCCGTTTACTTGACGAATGTGCCGATGATGCCGGCGTTGATTTCTTAGGCGGCTTTGGTGCCCTCGTGGAGAAAGGGATGACGCCAGGAGAAAAGAATCTAATTGATTCCTTACCGGAAGCTCTGTCCACAACTAAACACGTTTGCTCTTCTATAAATGTGGCTAGTACTAAAGCTGGTATCAATATGGATGCCGTAAAGCTCATGGGCCACAAGATCCTTGACGTGGCAGCAGCGACTAAAGAGCATGATGGTATTGGCTGCGCAAAACTAGTTGTCTTTTGCAATATTCCTCAAGACGTCCCCTTTATGGCTGGTGGCTATTTGGGTGTAGGAGAGGCCGATGCAGTAATCAGTGTGGGAGTCTCGGGTCCAGGAGTTGTGAAGAAAGCGATTGATCGAGCCGTTAGAAGAAAAGGGAGCAAGCTTTCTATTTCTGAAATTGCCGAACTTATTAAAAACACTGCCTATAAAGTTACTCGCGTTGGTCAATTAATTGGTTCGGAAGTCGCTGACAGAATGCAGATTCCATTTGGCGTAGCTGACCTCTCTCTAGCACCGACTCCGGAAGTAGGAGACTCAGTAGGAGAAATTTTCCAGAGCGTGGGTCTATCTTCGATTGGCGCTCCTGGTTCGACAGCAGTTCTAGCCATGCTCAACGATGCAGTAAAGAAAGGAGGAGTTTTTGCTTCTTCGCAAGTGGGTGGACTTTCCGGCGCATTTATTCCAGTAAGTGAGGATGCAGCAATTGCGGCAGCGGCCACTGAAGGCAAACTCACTCTAGAAAAGCTGGAAGCGATGACTAGCGTCTGCTCAGTAGGTCTCGATATGATCGCCATTCCTGGAGACACACCAGCAGATATTATTTCCGCCATCATTGCAGACGAAAGCGCAATTGGTATGGTTAATAGTAAAACTACTGCTGTAAGACTAATTCCAGTTCCTGGCAAAGGACCTGGAGAGAGGGCAGAATTTGGAGGATTGCTAGGTGGTGCAGATATTATGCCCGTTCAGCAAGGATCGGCTGCCATATTTATAAATCGTGGTGGCAGAATTCCAGCACCGATTCATAGCTTTAAGAACTAGGATGGTACAGTCATGGAAGGCATTAAGAGATATCGCTCCAACAAGCTTTTTAGCGAAGTTGTCGTTTATAACGACGTTGCCTATGTATCAGGACAGGTTGACTACAGGCAATCAAGAACTTGCGCTGCACAGGCCTCAGAAATTTTCCAACTAATGGATCGCCTTTTAGAAGAAGCTGGCACAAGTAAGGAGAACGTCCTTCAAGCAACAATATATTTAGCTAGTCCAGCCGATTTCGAAGAAATGAATATCGAATGGAACAAATGGATAGTTCCTGGCCATGAACCAGCACGTACAGTAGTGGGTTCTCAATTCTCCAATCCCGGATGGCTGATAAAAGTTGCTCTCGTAGCGGCTGTGCCAAGATAGCATCAGTTGTTTCAAGTAGATAGTAGGATTCGACATCTAATTTTCAAAATTAGCAAAACGCAAGTTCGTACCCTTTTTATTTAAAGAGGACGTAACACTACTATGCTATGTTTTACAAATAAAAATAAAAGTAGGACTTCCTGATGGCAGAAGAAAGCCAACCACAGTTATCTCTTGCGGAGGTTCGTAGCACTGTCGAACCTTTCTACTCTGGCCAAACTCTTTTTACTGGCGAACCCGTAATGGCGCATGCCGAAGGTGTGGTGGACATCTTACGGGCGATTAGAGATGATGAAGATCTTCTCGCTTCCGCCTATCTTTTCTATATTTGGGGTCAGTTAAAAAATCCGGAGGACTGGCTAAAAAAGCGTTTCGGCGACCATATCTGCGGTCTTGTAGCCAATCTTAAAAAAGTAATCGATGTTAGTGAAAAGGCTCGTTCAAGAGAGGGCGAGGCTAAGATCAGCGCTCAACCTAATGAAGTAAGAAGACTACTTTTAGCTTTATGTCAGGATTTAAGAGTAGTGCTCTTGAGATTGGCCTCCCGGCTGCAGACTCTTAGATACTTTGCTCAGACTAATGCCCCTGGAGCTAAAGAATATGGCGAAGAGACGTTAGCTCTTTATTCCCCTTTGGCAAATCGTCTTGGTATTTGGCAAATGAAGTGGGAGCTTGAAGACCTTTCATTGCGCTTTACTGAGCCGGAAGCCTATCAGCAAATTTCTGATGCCTTGGAAGAGAGTAGGGAAGAGCGGATGGCTTCTATTCAAGTGTCCGTCAAACATATTAAAGACTTGCTCCGTAAGCGTGGTATTGAGGCTTCAGTCAGTGGAAGACCGAAACACATCTATTCCATTTGGAAAAAGATGTGTAAGAAGAATTTGGACTTCTCCCAACTGTATGACGTAAGAGCTGTTCGTATCATTGTTGATTCGGTTGAGAAATGCTATGAGACGCTTTCTTTAATCCAAGAAAGTAGCAACGTCATCTCTAAGGAATTTGATGACTACATAGCAAAGCCTAAGCCCAATGGCTACCAATCTTTGCATACGGTCATCATGGGTGCACATAACCGTCCACTTGAAATACAAATCCGCACTAAGCAAATGCATGAATTTGCCGAGCTTGGTGTAGCGGCGCACTGGAGATATAAAGAGGGGAGTCGCAGTAAAGCTGGCGAACATGAGGAAGATAGAGTCGCTTGGCTTAGACAGATGTTGGCTTGGAAATCCGACATTCAAAAAACTCCTACTCCAGAAGCTTTAAAGGACGAGCATGTCTATGTTTTGACGCCACAAGGAAAGATTCTCGATTTGCCAGCTGGCGCAACTCCAGTTGATTTTGCATATCTTCTGCATACGCAGATAGGCCATAGATGCCGCGGAGCCAAAGTCGATGGAGCCATTGTTCCTTTAAGCACTAAATTAAAGAGTGGCCAGACAGTCGAAATTATTACTGCAAAAGTAGGTGCTCCGAGTCGTGACTGGCTTAATCCGGAGCTTGGCTATGTCGCTTCAAAAAACACTAGGGCGAAGGTTCGTCAATGGTTTAATCAAATTGAAGCCCAGAATGCTCTGTCTTCCGGTCGGGAGAAGATTGACAAGGATCTAGCTCGTCTTGGTAAGACAGCTGTTAAATTAGAAGACCTTGCCAAGAAGTTAGGCTTTGCCTCTGTTGACGATTTATGCATGGCCGCTGGCAGAGACGAACTTGGCCAAAAGACCATTGAGAATGTTCTGCTTCCACGTGTAGAGGAAAAAGAGAAGGAAGAGGAGACTCTTCCTCCTGCTAAGAAAGTTGGACATAAAGGCAAAGGTCGCGTGCTAGTGGTAGGAGTTGATTCGCTTTTGACTCAACTAGCAAAATGTTGCCATCCGGTGCCTCCAGACGAGATTGTTGGCTTCGTGACCCGTGGTCGAGGTGTCACTGTCCACAGAGTCGATTGCAAGCAAATACTGAAGCTCGATGAAAAAGGGAAAGACAGATTAATTGAAGTCGCTTGGACAAATGACAAGGATGCTGTCTTTCCAGTTGAACTTCTTGTGATTGCAAACGACCGTCAGGGGTTGCTTAAGGAGATATCCGAAATTTTCTCCCGTGAAAAACAAAACGTTGTGAGCTTGAATACTACGAGAACAAAGGACAATGTTCATTTGAACTTTGTTGTTGAGATTCACGGTCATGAGGACTTGCGTCGTTCGATTAACTCTATCCGTGAAATCAAAGGGGTGCTGAGCGCACGGCGTAGATAGTGGAGATTGTTCACCAATCTTATCTTTTGATAACACTGAACACGTAAAACCTGCTTGCAAAGTCGGTAAGTCAATTATTATTAAGTGCTTAGTGCTTAACATCATGCGTGTTCTGGGCTTTAGTCCTAGATGAGAAGAAATATGAAACTAAAACAAGTTGCAGTTGTCCTTTGCGCTGGCCTAATGAGCGTTTCTTTAAGTAGTTGCAGTTCTGTCTTTGGCGAAATTGATCCACCCATTGCATCGGAGCAGTTGATGGCTATGCAGACTCGTGACTACCACGCTACGGTGGATCAGGTTTTTGCTGCGATTATTTCTACTTTCCAGGACTCCGGCTACATTATTTCTTCAGCTGATAAATCGACTGGATTAGTTATTGCAAGCTCGTTGGCTCAGCCTGAAATTCCATTTATGTCTGGCTACGTTAGGACCACTACCGACAAGATAGTTACTTCAGTAAGGGCTCTGTCTCCTAAGGAAGTACAAGTCAGACTTAATATCGTCAGAAGCGTCCAAGTCTCCGAGACCTATGGTTTGCAGGCTCAAAAAGAGTTCCCAAGAACCATTCCGGAAGTCTATGATCAGATTTTTAATCAAATCCAAGTAGCTTTAAATAAGCATCTGTAGAAAATAACTACACATCTTTTTCTGACGAGATTGTGAACCATTTAATTCTGTGGATTACCCGAAATTTGGCAATCTGGAACTTGCACAATAAATAAATGATTGGTATAGTTGCCTCTCTTTTAGGCACGTAGCTCAGCTGGTTAGAGCATCACCTTGACATGGTGGGGGTCGTTGGTTCGAGTCCAATCGCGCCTACCAGAATTCCGTCCGACAGCTTTTTTGCTCTCGGACATTTTCATGTCCACGGAAAACTCAATTCCTTTCAGTTGCTTCGCCGTCAAGCGATTTTCAAAAGAGAGCCGTTCCAAATAGTTAGACGGAAGAAGTAACTTCAATCTGTCTTCCGTCATTAAATAACCCACGAGTTCAATCAGTAGGCTTGATTACTGGAAGTCTATATAAAGGTTCGTGAATTTCTTACTGTCTTCCATCGGCCAATCTTCAAATGCTTGAGGAATATTGAAGACGCCTTTTTCTTCAGCTTCCTGACACGTCAGGATTTCCGTGTTAGAGGGATTGGCAATTATGCTTTCCAAGGATTTGTCTTTTACGGTAGCACCGGCTATCCGATAGACATATACTCGATCATCTCCCATGATGTGCTGACAGTAGTGGCCAAACACGTCCGCTAGAGTTTCGACTTTAATGAGATATCGTTTCAGAGGGATTTCTTTGCCATCTTTGTCGAACTTCCTATCGGCAATTGCATAGAAGCAGTTGTAGTTTCCAGAATTAACGGCGTATTGCATGAAATTAAGCCACAGGTTCATGCCATCCCAAGTTTGGGAAAAATCACCTGTTATTACTTTATTCTGGTCTAGAAGCTTGAACATGAATTTGGTAGCAAAGCCTCTGCAGTTTCTTTGGAAGAGTGGGTCTTTCCACACTTGGCACTGATGTACGCAATCTGTAAGCATTCCACGAGGCCCGTCATCTTCTACTACACAAGAGAAGAAAGGAAGTCTTCTTCCCTCGAAGAAAAATTTCTGCTCTGGTTGCCGTAAGACCATGTAATCATGGTATCCATCTTTAAATATATGACGTACATCTACCTCGATGGGCTTCCCACTTTCGTCTAGCCCTGGAATGTAATAGGCATGCTCGGTATTTCTGAGTTTCTTATCACTATTTATCGTGACGTCATTTAGCTTGGTACCCCAATAGCTGATTGAACCAAGTATGGAACCATCGTGAATTAAAACTGTCATTTCTAATTTCTCTTGAAAATTTTTGGTTGGTTACTGAACACGAAAATGTGGAGCGGCATGCCAACTTAATTAGCTTCCGTCCACAATTGCTATGAGGTACTACTTAAGTAGACCTGCGGATCGTCTATTGGAGAGCCACAAATACTTGGAGGAACTTCTTTCGTTCAGCCTTTGGCCACTTTTCAAGAGATTGCGGATATTTGAAAACCCCTTTCTCTTCAGCTTCTTGGCAAGTTAGGATTTCAGTATTGTCAGGATCGGCCATGATACTTTCTAAACTCCGCTCCTTAACCGTGGCTCCAGCCATGCGGTAGACAAATACTGGATCATCACCCAAAATGTGTTGGCAATAATGTAGGAACACATCCGCCAAGGTCTCTACCTTAATGAGATATTTTTTCAAAGGGATCTCATTGCCGTCTTCGTCGAACTTTCTGTCGGCAATAGCGTAGTAGCAGTTGTATTGTTTGGAATTAACGACGTATTGCAGGAAGTTAATGCCCAAATTCATTCCATCGCCAGTTTCAGCGTAGTCATTTGTAATGACTTTCCATCCATTGAGCATTTCAAATATGAATTTGGTAGCGAAACCTCTGCAGTTTCTCTGAAAGAGGGGATCTTTCCACACCTGGCATATATGGACAAGATCCGTTAGCATGCCTCGTGGTCCGTTATCTTCGACCACGCAGGCATAGAAAGGAATTCTTCTGCCTTCAGAAAAGAATTTTTGATCAGGTTGGCGCAAGACCATGTATTGATGGAAACCGTCTATAAATATATGGCGCACATCGATGGTGATGGGCTTGCCACTTTCGTCTAGGCCATCAATATAGTAAGCATGCTCCGTCTTTTTGAGTTTCTTGTCGCTGTTTTCTTCGACGTCGTTCAATGTCTCGCCCCAATAGCTGATGGAACTGAGCAATGCCCCGTCGTGTATTAAAACTGTCATCTCGAATAACCTCTGAGACTTAAAACATTGGGAAATTTTTGACATCAGGAAGAACTTTTGCTTCCTGAAGTTCTGGAAGGCCCTTGGACGCAATCCTTACGGTTCCTGCTATTAGCTCTTATTTAAGAGGGTTCGTTCAGAGATGCCGAGATTGCCTATGCCGTGTTCAGC
>JAJPXW010000316.1:10894-11672 GCA_021205255.1 Burkholderiales bacterium | reverse complement strand
CCTCCCTTTTGAATCACCCCATTATGGATGGGTGATTTGATAACTGGATCTTAAAATCAACCAGGTTCAACCATTCTTAGTTCCTCCAATGAATTGAGTGGATAAGATTTCTTTTGGCAGATTCTAAGTCGCTGACTAAGACATTTTATTCACTTCTATTAAATAAATGTCAGTTGATGTCATACTTAAATGGCTTTCTTAAAATCTAAGGACTTGTTGAAAAGCTGAAGTAAAGGCTTATGGAACCAATTCTTGGATTTTGATTCCTTTGGAGGGGTGTTCGTACTTAGAATAAAATTCCAAGTATGGTTCGAATAAAATTCTAAGTTGATTATTTTCTTCACTATCTTGCGTCTTCTTTTGGCTTTTTCTCTATGGAATATCGACATCGAACTTTGGAATGGTATGTAGACGGTGCTGACTTTGAATATGACGTCGTGTTGGTTACCGGAATGCGCTGGGCTGGAAAAAAGACGATGCTTTCTTCTATAGATTTTGTTCGCTTAGACGAAGATCTATATAAAAAGACGTATTACGACTGCGCCACTAAGGCTCCGAACGCATTTTTTCTAGATGAAGTACCGGTAAATGTGTATGAAGTACAAAGAGTACCCGAACTTTTATATTACCTAGAAGATCACCTTGATTTCTTTAGAGATCCAAGAGGGAAAGTTTGGCTTTCTAGTTCACGGCGACTTCAAATCAACAAGATTCTTGCAAAAACTATCCCGCATCGATATGTATCCTATCAGTTGCTTCCGTATAGTATTTATGAGAA
>JAJPXW010000316.1:0-10884 GCA_021205255.1 Burkholderiales bacterium | reverse complement strand
ACCAATGGCGCTATCTTCCTTCTAGATATTTAAAGGGGAGTCTTAATAGTCAAACTATCGCAGGAACTTGGAATCAAATCTGGGAAGGCTCATGGGGAGGGATTCACTTTACAACATTGAGAGGCAGGGACAAGTTTTTCAACAATCTACTTAATGAGTATATAGAGCGTGATATCGTTCCGACTGGGATTAGGCACCTAGATACTTTTAAACAGTTCTTAAAAACTTTAGCGTCAAAAATAGGTCAAGAGCTACAGGTAAATGCTATAGCATCCGCAGCCGGAATTTCTACGGCGACTGTAAAAGAATGGCTTTCATTAGTAGAGGATACTGGACTTATTTACTTACTTCCAGCTTTCCCCAATAAGATTGAAAGTAAAAGCATCATTAAGGAGCCGAAACTCTATTTCACAGATACCGGACTAGCCGCTTGGCTCTGCCAAATTTCAACTCCCGAGGCTCTGCGGACAATCCAACAGTCAAATTTTTTCTTTGAAAACTTCGTTGTCATTGAGCTTCTAAAAAGTTGGTTCCATAGCGGTAAAAATCCACGCTTTTATCATTACCGTGACACTAAGGGCAATACGATTGATCTTCTAATTAAGAACAGGAGCAAATATTATCCGATAAACATTGAAACCACCGTAAAACCGCAAGCCAGTATGGTGAAAGATTTCGATTTGATCAAAGGTGAGCATATTCACAGAGGCTACGGTGCGTTAATTTGTCTGTGCGAGAAACCAGAGTTTCTTTCTTCGGATGTCATGGCTCATTCCATCTGGAGTATTTAATAGGCGATTAGTTTCTTTTTCTGAAGGTTTCTATATCTTTGCTTTGATTTAGCTAAAAGCATTAGCTTGTAAACACGTCTATGTGTATTTCCTTGCATGTGCAAGTACATATTTTTGATATGTGTCATTACGTAATTTTCAAAGGGTGCGGGAAGGTAATTTGCAACGCATGTTGTAATACGTATGCGGAAATTAGCAATTACATATACGTATATGACTAGGTGATGTTTGGTTCTGCAGCAGTATCCGTCGTCTTGCCAATTGAGGCCATTTCCCATACTATTCAGAAAATTTGCATAAAGGCTTAGTTGTGCTAACTCGTAATTAGGTATGTAGCTGTGGCTAAGTCTTCAAATGCGCAATAAAACATTATTTCTAAATGTTCAAATTTGCTATTCGATGTTTAGAATCGACTAGCTGAAAACCCGCGGTTTTGCGGAAGTTGGCGGATTTAGTCCATCCTGCCAAAGAACAATAAATAAGGAAAAGATTATTAAGTTGGAGAATTATTCATGATCGCAGTGACTTTGCCGGACGGATCAAAGAGGGAATTTGAAAATCCAGTCACGGTTGCTGAAGTTGCCGGTTCCATTGGGCCAGGTTTGCTCCGGGCCGCAGTAGCGGGAAAAGTCAATGGCAAACTGGTGGATACAAACCATCCCATTACGGAAGACAGCACAGTATCGATCGTCACTGCTAAAGATCCAGAAGGCCTCGATATCATTAGGCATTCCACTTCGCATCTGATGGCCCATGCAGTGAAGGAGCTATTCCCCGATGCTGAAGTAACTATTGGACCAGTCATAGAAAATGGCTTTTACTATGACTTCTCAATGCCTCGTCCACTCACAATGGAAGACCTGCCCGTCATCGAAAAAAAGATGAACGAAATTGTCGAGCGCAACCTTCCTATTGTCCGTGAGGAAATGGATCGAGATGATGCCGTTAAGTTCTTCAAGGATAAGGGCGAGCATTACAAGGCTGAAATTATTGCCTCTATTCCTAACAACGAGCCTATCTCTCTTTATAGGCAGGGAGAATATGTCGATCTTTGTAGAGGTCCTCATGCGCCATCAACTGGTATGCTGAAGACCCATAAGCTCATGAAGATCGCTGGTGCTTATTGGAGAGGCGATAGCAAAAACGAGATGCTCCAGCGCATCTATGGAACCGCCTGGGCTACTAACGCCGAGCAAAAAGAATATCTCCATATGCTTGAAGAAGCAGAAAAGAGAGACCATCGTAAGCTTGGTAAGGAATTGGATCTCTTCCATTTCCAGGAAGAAGCTCCTGGCTTAATTTTCTGGCATTCAAAAGGTTGGGCGCTGTGGCAACAAGTTGAGCAGTACATGCGAAAGGTGTACCAGGAAAACGGCTATGACGAAGTCAAGGCTCCACAAATCTTGGACCGTTCCCTGTGGGAGAAATCCGGTCACTGGGATAAGTACAAGGAAAATATGTTTACCACGGAGTCCGAGAACCGTTATTACGCCTTGAAACCGATGAACTGCCCTGGCCATATCCAGATCTTCAATAGTGCAGTGCGTTCCTACCGCGATTTACCTCTGCGCTATGGTGAATTTGGGGCTTGCCACCGCAATGAACCATCTGGCTCTTTGCATGGTTTAATGCGAGTTCGTGGATTTACGCAAGATGATGGACATATCTTCTGCACCGAAGATCAGATTTTGTCTGAATGCGTGGCTTACACAGACTTAGTGCAAAAAGTCTATAAGGACTTCGGCTTTGAAAACATAAGCTATAAGATCGCAACTCGTCCTGATAAGCGTATCGGTGACGACGCTTCTTGGGATAAAGCAGAAAAGGCCTTGAAGGATTCCTTGGAAAAAGCTGGTATCAAATACGACATTCTTGAAGGAGAAGGCGCTTTCTACGGACCAAAGATTGAATACCACTTAAAAGACTCCTTAGGTAGAGGCTGGCAATGTGGAACAATGCAGGTCGATTTCCAAATGCCTGGACGCTTAGGAGCTGAATATGTCGCTGAGGATAATTCCCGAGTCACGCCTGTAATGCTGCATCGCGCCATCATCGGTAGTCTGGAAAGATTCATTGGCATGTTGATTGAACACTATGCAGGGCAATTCCCAACCTGGCTTGCCCCGGTTCAGGTAGGTGTCGCCAACATTACCGATGATCAAATCGACTATGCCCAAGAGGTAGTTGCTAAGCTTAAGAAGGCAGGACTTCGTGCTGAGGGAGATTTGCGAAGTGGCAAAATAACATATAAGATTCGCGAACTTAGCTTACAGAAGCTCCCTTATATTTTAGTTGTTGGAGCAAAAGAAAAGGAATCCGGCACCGTTTCCGTCAGAGCTAGACATGGAAAGAATCTCGGCGTGATGAGTGTGCAGGAATTTATTGATAAAGTACAGCAAGAAGTAGCCGAAAGAGCGCTTCCTGCATGAACGTTAACTTAACTGGAGATTGAAATAGCACAAGAACGTACGCATCGGATCAATGGCGAGATCCGAGTTCCAGAAGTGCGCCTGACTGACGTTGACGGAAACATGATCGGTATCGTCAAGCTTGCTCAGGCATTGGCCATGGCAGAGGAAGCCGATGTGGATTTAGTGGAGGTTGCACGTAATGCAAAGCCTCCCGTCTGCAAGTTAATGGACTATGGAAAGTTCCGTTATCAGGAACAGAAAAAAGCCCAGGAGGCCAAGGCTAAGCAGAAAGTCATTCAGGTAAAGGAAGTTAAATTCCGTCCACAGACTGATGAAAATGACTACCAAACAAAACTAAGAGCGCTTCAGCGTTTTATCGGAGAAGGCAATAAAGCTAAGGTCACTCTGCGCTATAGAGGCAGGGAAATGGCCCACCAGCAGTTCGGTAACGAATTGATGAACCGCATTCGCCAGGATATGGGTGAAATTGCTCAGGTGGAGTCTTTCCCAAAGCTTGAAGGACGCCAGATGATTATGGTCCTTGCTCCGAAGCGTAAAAAATAATTAGTCCAGTGCTAATGGCTCGCTGTAAAAAGCGAGCCATTGCTGACTTCAATTTCTTAAAGATACAAGCTACCCTCTAATGGGAGGGTAATCGATATTCTATTAATGTCGTATAAGTTGTGAGAATCTCATAACCAAAAGTCGAATCACCCCGCAGTGGCATAATCTCCCAAATTGAACTCTTGTAGCGGAAAAAGTTAATTTAAACAAACATTTCTTTTTCGGTTCATGTATGATTACGCCCTGTTCGAAAATGAACTAGAAGTGACGCCTGGCCCACAAGTCATTCCCGTCGGGAATGCGCCTGAGCTCATGTAATAAAGGAACTACGGCCAAATGCCTAAGATGAAAAGCAGGAAGGCCGCCACAAAGCGCTTTAAAGTGCGCTCCGGCGGCTCTATTAAGCGCGCTCATGCCACAAAACGGCACATTCTTACAAAGCGTACAACCAAGAACAAACGCCACCTTCGTGGAATGCAGACTATCTGCGAGCAGGATAAAAAAGCCATCCTGCGCATGTTGCCCTACGCCAAGTAAAAGGAGAAATAGATGCCTAGAGTTAAACGTGGTGTAATTGCACGCGCTCGCCATAAAAAAGTTTTAGCCCTTGCTAAGGGATTTACCCGTCGTCGCAGAAATGTCTACCGTGTAGCCAAACAGGCCGTGATGCGTGCTGGCCAGTACGCTTATCGCGACAGACGCAATAAGAAGAGAGTATTCCGCCGTCTATGGATTGCGAGAATTAATGCAGGTACTAGAGAAAATGGAATGACCTACAGCAGGTTCATGAATGGCCTTCGCAAGGCTGGCATTGAGCTTGACCGCAAGGTTCTTTCCAATATGGCAATTTTCGATAAGGAGGGTTTCGCCTCTTTAGTTGAAAAAGCCAAGGCCGCTCTCGCCTAATTGATAGGTAACTTAGGAAATAATAGTTCCTAGTTAGATTTTTAGCAGAGGCCTGGTGATTATTTAAATAATGATTGCCAGGCCTCTTCTTATCAAACCTTGGGTATAAAAATAATGGAAGACCTCAATCAGATTGTCGATTTAGCCAAAACCGCCTTTCAACAGGCCACTACTTCGGCTGCCTTGGAAGACGAAAAAGCGAAGTTTTTGGGTAAAAACGGTTCTCTGACAGCCCTGCTAAGAGGCATGGGCAGCCTGAGCCATGAAGAGAAGAAGGCTCGTGGAGCTGAAATAAATAAAGCAAAGCAGGAGGTCGAAGCCCTCCTTGAAGCTCGTCGCGATGAACTTGCTCAAGCTCTTCTTGAAAAGAGACTGGCCGACGAGGCAGTCGATGTAACGTTGCCAGGACGTACGATGGGAATAGGCGGGCTACATCCCATTATCAAGACCTGGATCAGAATTGAAGAAATTTTCAGAACTATCGGCTTCGATGTTGCCGATGGTCCTGAAATTGAAAACGACTGGTACACCTTCACTGCCCTGAATAATCCACCAAACCATCCTGCTAGAAGTATGCAGGATACTTTCTATGTGGATATGGTGGACGAAGATGGCAAGCAGATGCCTTTGCGTCCTCATACTTCACCAATGCAGGTGCGCTACGCACGTAAACACAAACCGCCTATTAAAGTTATTGCACCGGGAAGAACCTATAGAGTGGACTCGGATGCTACCCATTCCCCAATGTTCCACCAAGTTGAAGGGCTATGGGTCTCGGACAACATTAGCTTTGCTGACCTAAAAGGCGTCTATGTAGATTTCCTACGTAGATTCTTTGAAACGGAAGACTTAGTAGTGAGATTCCGTCCAAGTTATTTTCCGTTCACAGAACCAAGCGCTGAAGTGGACATGATGTTTACTTCTGGTCCAAGAAAAGGTAAATGGCTTGAAATTTGCGGAGCAGGCGAAGTCCATCCCAATGTGATAAGAAATTTTGGACTTGATCCGGAAAACTATATTGGATTTGCTTTTGGATCAGGACTTGAGCGTCTAACCATGCTTCGCTATGGCGTTGACGACCTGCGTCTATTCTTTGAAGGCGATCTACGCTTTCTTACACAATTCAATTGAGGCGGAAACTAGAAAATGTTAATTTCAGAAGAATGGCTGCGTAGTTATATAAATCCTCCTCTTGATAGCGACGCCCTATGCGAAAAAATGACTATGGGCGGTCTAGAGGTTGAAACCTCTGAACCTGTCGCTCCAAAATTCGATGGTGTAGTGGTCTCCCAGATTATTGATGTCAGAGACCATCCAAACGCCACTAAGCTTCACATCTGTACTGTTAATGTTGGCAAGAGCGAGCCATTAATGATTGTTTGTGGCGCTCCTAACGCAGTTGCCGGTGCAAAAGTTCCGTGCGCGCTTGTTGGCGCTACTTTGCCTGGCGGAATGAAAATCACAAGAGCTAAGTTGAGAGGAGTCGAGAGCAATGGAATGCTTTGCTCTTCCCGCGAGCTTGGTGTAAACGAAGACCATAGCGGTCTGTGGATTCTTCCAGAAAACGCTCCAATTGGTGAAAACATCAGAATTTACGAGAGACTTGACGACCGTAAGATCGATGTTAAGTTGACTCCGAATAGAGGCGATGCATTAAGCGTCATTGGTCTTGGCCGTGACCTTCGGGCTTTAACTGGCGCTCCGTTAAGGATGCCGGACTTTTCTCCAGTTGCTCCAACTTCGGATGTAACCCACCCGCTACACATTGAAGCGCCGGATTTATGTGGTCGTTTTGCAGGCCGTGTAGTGCGTGGTCTTAATGCTTCTGCTCCAACTCCGCAATGGATGAAGGATCGTCTAGAAAGATCCGGCCAACGCTCTATTTCAGCTTTAGTGGATATTTCCAACTATGTCATGTTGGAACTTGGCAGGCCTTCCCACATATTCGACTTGGATAAACTCAAAGGCGATTTAGTTGTACGCTGGGGTAAAGATGGAGAAAAGGCTACTTTACTTAATGGTAAGACCGTCGATATCACTCCTTACTTTGGCGTTATCGTCGATGATAATGGCGTTGAAGCCTTAGCTGGCATCATGGGTGGTGAGCACGCTGCCGTCAGGCGAGATACTAAAATTTTTTTTAAAGAAGGTGCTTTCTGGTGGCCAAATGACATTCAAGGTAGATCAAGAGAACTTGGGTTTACAACCGATGCAGCCTATCGTTTCGAGCGTGGTGTAGATATCGCTAGCAACGTAGACCATCTCGAATACATTACTCGGCTTATCGTCGATATTTGTGGAACTGCCGACACCGAAGTCGGACCAGTAGTCGATCAGATCATTAAATTGCCGGAAAGAAAGCCAGTAGTTATGCGCATCGATAGATGCCGTAAAGTTATTGGCGTGGATATCCCGGAAGACAAGATGGCCGAGTGCTTTACTAATCTTGGATTCTCTTTCGTCAAGGAAGATGGCAAGTTCATTATCGATCCTCCTCCTTATCGTTTCGATATTGAAATTGAAGAAGACTTGATTGAAGAAGTCGCCAGATTAGTTGGCTATGAAATTCTGCCTGACAATCCTCCGATTGCTCCAGATACCATGATGGAGCATGATGAAAGCCGTCGGGAACGCCATGATCTTACTATACGAATTGAAGACATGGGATTCCAGGAGCTCATTAATTACTCCTTTATTGAGCATGCGGCCGAAAAGGATTTCTCCGGTAACGACGACAGCATCAAGGTGCTTAATCCGATTGCTGCTCAGATGGATGTAATGAGAACCCAGTTGATGGCTGGTCTCGTAGAGAACCTTCGCTTTAATCTCAATAGAAAGGCAGAAAGAGTACTCACCTTTGAGATGGGGAGAATTTTTAAACATAATCCTGAAATTGAAGGAAGTGAAAGCGAAGTAAAGGGTGTGGAGCAACCAGTTCATCTCGCGGCTTTAATGTATGGTTCTGCTTTTCCAGTCCAATGGGGAATTAAACCAAAGGCTGCGGATTTCTTCGATATGAAAGGCGTAGTGGAAGAATTAGCAGCACCATTAAAACTTAAGTTCAAACCTACTAAGCACCCAGCCCTGCATCCAGGAAGAACTGCAACTATTGTGCTAGATGGCGAGGAAATTGGCATAATAGGGGAGCTCCATCCAAAATTGATGAAGCACTATGAACTGCAGAAAGCGCCAATCCTATTTGAAATAGATGTCGAAAAACTGCTGGAAGTCGGAATTCCGGAAGCCCAAGCTGTTTCCAAGTATCAGCCAATATTTAGAGATATTGCAATTTGGGTAGATGAAAATGTTCCGCTTCAACAAATTATGGATGCCGTAAAGAAAGCAAGAAAGAAAGACCTACGGCTATTCCCAATGACTTCGTTTGAATTATTCGATGTCTATCGTCCTACTGAGGGGGAAGAGAAAGGAAAGAAGAGCTTTGCATTTTCCTTGACTTTACAAGGTCAGGATAAACCGCTAGAGGAAGCGGAAGTTGATGAAGCAATGGGAGCCCTTTTGGAGGTTCTGTCCAAAAACGGCGCAGAGCTTCGCCACTAAAGTAATTATTTAGGAACAAAAAGAATATGACAATAAAAGAAGAAGCAGCTCTATTACCTGACCTAAATTTGTTTCTTGAAAAAGGGGAAACCCTGACTAAGGCACATCTGTGCGAAATTCTTACTAATGAGCATGGATTTACCAAAAGGCAGTCAAGAAACATTATTGAAATCTTTTTTGAAGAGGTCAGAAAATCTTTGGAGCGTGGCGAGTCCGTAAAGCTGTCCGGTTTTGGAAGCTTTCAGCTGAGGGATAAGCCACAACGTCCTGGCCGTAATCCAAAGACAGGAGAGGAAATTGCCATTACAGCTCGGAGAGTAGTGACTTTTCACACTAGTCCGAAGCTGAGGGAACTAGTAGAACTCGAAAGTCCAAAATGGCATCAGGGTGATGCTCTCTAATATGTAGCAAAGGGACTCCATGAAGAAGAAAACTCTTCCTAAACTTCCTCCTATTCCTGATAAGCGATATTTCAAGATTAGCGAGGCAAGCGAGCTTATTGGAGTCCCTGATTACATGCTTCGGTACTGGGAGGCTGAAATTCCCCAGTTCAGCGCTTTGCGAAGAGGTACACATAGGAGGTATCGACCCCAGGACATCCAAATGGGAAGACTGATTCGGGAACTTAAATTTGCCCGTGGTCTGACCACCGAAGGTATTAAGAACGCACTCGCTGAATATAAGAAGTCGGGTACGCAACCAGTCGTGGAAGCCGAGGAGCGAGTTGATGTAGCTGAAACAGTACCGGCAGTAATTGTTAAGCCAGATATTTTGACCGATGACGACCTCACATTTTTAGATAAAATGGTGGCTTCTCTTCTAGATATCAAAGAGTTTTTGCGGAATAAGTGAATTTAGTGTAAGATTCGCAGTCCCGAGTCGGAGCGTAGCGCAGCCCGGTAGCGCACTTGCATGGGGTGCAAGGGGTCGCGAGTTCGAATCCCGCCGCTCCGACCATTTTTCTTTTCAGAAATGTTTACTTCTGCCCAACAGCTACTTAGTCATTTTTCAATGTATGGCTTAGTCTGTTTCTTAATCAGCTGGTATCTTCTTCTAACCGGCTTTTTTCTTTTCTATAAATGGTGTTCCCTCTTTTATAAGCTCCTACAAAGGAGACTAAAAGGCAAATAGAGCCTCTATTTACAGTATTTCTGAAATGAAGACTGATGAAAAGGTGGATCCCGCTGAAAATTCTCCAAGTACGAGCGAGAATTTTGAATTCCCCGAACCTTTCGACCATCTTTTTGAAAGATTATCTCATTCAGCTTTCAGAAGTAAATTCAAGCTCGATGAGAAAGACCGTAAATACGCTCAGAGAAAGGGGTTAGAGGAGCTTCATCGACATACGGTTGAATTGTTAACCCAAAGACTAGCTCCAGCCTACCCAGTCAAGGACGGCAAACAGACACCTTGGAAAGGTCATCCTGTATTTACTGCCCAGCATGCTGTTGGGTGTTGCTGTAGGAGTTGTCTTTACAAGTGGCACCACATAAGTAAAGGTAGGCCTTTAACACCTGAAGAAGTAGAGATACTAGCTTCCTATGTTCTTGAGTGGATCAGAAGGGATTTAGAGAAGGCTCCAAAAACAAGTAAACCCCAAAAGGGTACTACGTTGGATCTATTTTCAGACTAAACAAAGTAATTCGTACCACTGGGTATAGAATTCGCAGCATCCTTAATTTCATGATGAAAGGCGCACTCCAAGAATGGCCTGTATTAATTTCCCCTCTCCAGTTTTTGGTCCAATTAAATCCAGACGGTTAGGTACTTCTTTAGGAATAAATCTTCTTCCTGAAGAAAGAAAAATATGTTCCTTTGATTGTATTTATTGTGAGGTTGGTTTGAGATCCCGCAGTGCAGTAAAAAATAAGCTTCCGACTAGAGAAAAGGTAAGAGAAGTACTGGAAAGGAAATTGCAAAAGCTGAAGGAAGATGGCGAACAAATCGATGTCTTTACTTTTGCTGGAAATGGAGAGCCTACCTCGCATCCCGATTTTGAAAATATCATTGATGATACTATTGAGCTCAGAGATAAATACTACCCTGAAGCTAAGATAACAGTCCTAAGTAACGCAACATTTTTAAAGCGTCCAGGCGTGATTAGAGCTCTTAAAAAAATCGATAACAATATCCAAAAGATTGATACAGTCGATCCAGAATATATAAAGCTAGTGAATAATCCCAACGCCAAATACGATATTCAAAAAGTTGTTGAGCAACTAAAAGAATTTAACGGAGATGTGATCGTACAGACTATCTTTATGGGTGGCAATATTAACGGCATTGATGTTGACAATACGAGCGATAAGTATGTATTGCCCTGGCTTGAAGCAGTTAAGAAGATAAAACCAAAAGAAGTGATGATTTACACACTTGCTCGTGAAACCCCAGTTCCAACACTGGAAAAAGCTACCAAAGAGCAATTGGATAGAATTGGCCAGAAAGTCCGGGATCTTGGCATTCCTGTCCAAGTTACTTATTAGAAGAGAACACGATTAGTTTTGCCATTCGGCACAATAGTTTTTAGCTTCTTCCACTTTAGCAAGCTGTTAGGGAATAGCGAGTTCTTGTAGACAGTTATAAGAGTGAAGGATAGAGGTCTGACGCTCCTCTTATTTTGTTTAAGATGGAGATTAAACTAATAAAGTTTGGGC
>JAJPXW010000120.1 GCA_021205255.1 Burkholderiales bacterium | reverse complement strand
TTAAAGAATGGGACGAAAAAGACGTATACGGACTAATTAGAAAAGCTCGGGAAGGAAGTCCACGCTTTATTCTCCATGATGGACCTCCCTATGCCAACGGCAACATTCATATTGGCCACGCAGTCAATAAAATCCTAAAAGACATTATCGTCAAGAGCAAAACCCTTGAAGGGTATGACGCTCCCTACGTTCCGGGTTGGGATTGCCATGGCTTGCCTATCGAAATCCAAATCGAGAAGAAATATGGCAAGAACCTTCCAAAAATGGAAGTAATGGCAAAGTGCCGAGAATACGCCAAAGAGCAAGTCGCCACGCAAATGCAGGCCTTTAAGCGTCTTGGTGTTCTAGGTGACTGGAAGAATCCGTACCTGACCATGAGACCGGCGACCGAGGCGGAAGAAATCCGTGCCTTAGGTGAAATACTAGAAAAAGGCTATATCTATAGAGGACTTAAACCAGTTAACTGGTGCTTTAACTGCGAAAGCGCTTTGGCCGAAGCCGAAGTTGAATACCGTGACATCGAAAGTCCGACTATTGATGTGGGCTTCCCTCTTGCTGAAGAAGACCATGAAAAAGCAGAGGAAATTTTTGGAGTCAAGATCACTAAGCCGACCTACGCCGTTATTTGGACGACTACTCCTTGGACAATTCCAAGCAACCAGGCTCTTAACTTCAATCCGAACTTAATGTATGCCCTTGTGGATACACCTTCGGCTAACTACATACTTGCTGAACCTCTATGGGAAGAGTCAATAAAGCGTTTTGGCAAGGAAGGTAGAGTCATTGCCGTAGCGGAAGGTAGCCATTTCCAGCATCTGCGCTTTAGACATCCGCTCTCCGACCTGAATCCAGGCTATGACAGGTTCTCGCCAGTGATTCTGGCCGACTATGTCGACTCAACGGCCGGTACTGGTATTGTCCACAGCGCTCCTGCCTATGGCGTAGACGACTACATTACCTGCAAAGCCGATGGAATGACTAATGACCAAATCATTAGCCCAGTACAAAGCAATGGCATTTTTGCTGAATCCTTACCACTATTCGGCGGCCTTGATATTTGGAAAGCAAAAGATAAGATTCTCGATGCGCTTAATGTAGCTGGTACTCTTCTGTCGCATGGAAATATGACCCATAGCTATATGCATTGCTGGCGTCATAAGACCAAGTTGATTTATCGAGCTACTAACCAGTGGTTCATCAGGCTGGACGAACCTACTGCCGACACAAAGAGTGCATTAGCGGAACAAAAAGCCCCTAAACCACTTCGTGAAGTTGCATTGGAAGGCGTAAAAGCTACACAGTTCACACCTTCCTGGGGCGAACTGCGCTTACATAATATGATTGCTAACCGTCCTGACTGGTGTATTTCAAGGCAGCGTAATTGGGGTGTGCCTCTTCCTTTCCTAGTCCATAAGGAAACAGGAGAACTACACCCAGATACACTGAAGATTCTCAATAAGGTTGCTGACGAAGTAGAAAAGAGAGGAATTGAAGCTTGGTCGGAAATGAAAGTCGAAGACTTGATTTCCGAAGATGTCGATAAATATGAAAAAGTCTCCGACACCTTAGACGTATGGTTCGATTCCGGTACAACCCATATGACAGTGATGCGTGGGTCTCATTCCAAAGAATGCGACTATCCTGCAGACCTTTATTTGGAAGGAAGCGACCAACATCGTGGTTGGTTCCACTCCTCACTACTTACTGGTAGCGCCATTGATAACAGACCACCTTATAAAGGCCTATTAACTCATGGCTTTACCGTCGACGAACAGGGACGCAAGATGAGTAAGTCCGTCGGCAATGTGATTTCACCTGATGAAATTAACGATAAGTATGGAGCGGAAATTATTCGTCTATGGGTAGCCGCCTCCGATTATTCAGGAGAAATCTCGTTAGGTAAGACTATTCTTAAAGGAACAGTCGATAGCTATAGACGCTTCCGTAATACGATCCGTTTCCTGCTTGCTAATACAAGCGACTTCGATATTAAGAAAGATGCAGTCCCGGTCGAGCAGATGACAGAACTAGACCGTTGGGCAATTGCCCGCATGCAGCAATTGCAGGAAGAAATTGTTGATAAATACAATAAGTATGAGTTCCATCCAATTTCTACTGCACTCCTGCTCTTTGCTAGCGATGACCTTGGTGGATTCTACCTTGATGTCTTGAAGGACCGTCTCTATACATCAGCGCCAAATTCTGTCGCTAGGAGGTCTGCACAAACAGCTCTGTGGTATATCACAAACGCTTTCCTTAAGCTCATGGCGCCGATTCTTTCGTTTACGGCCGAAGAAGCTTGGGCAGTTTTCAATCCTGACTCAAGTGGGACTATTTTCACTGAGAAGTTTGAAAAACTACCTCAAATTAAAGATGCTCCTGAGCTCTTAGAAAAATGGAATGTAATTCGCTCCGTACGTTCCGATGTCCAGAAGGAAATCGAAAACCAGCGTGAGAAAGGATTGATCGGATCTTCTTTACAGGCCGATGTCACAATGAAACTTCCTCAGTGGGAATACGATGTCCTGAATTCACTTGAAGACGAAATCAGAAACGTGATGATTACCAGTTCTGCAAAACTTGACGGCGTAAGCGAGAAACGGGAGATAACCGTTAAGCCAAGTCAGGCCAAGAAGTGTGAAAGATGCTGGCAGTATGTGGATAGCGTAGGACAGGATTCGAAGTATCCGACAATGTGTTGCCGGTGTGTAGCCAACTTGTTTGGTACTCCTGAAGAAAGAAAGTACGCATAGCACCATGGTAAAAACCAAACCGAAAGTAAGGTTCAGCTGGATAGCGGTTCTCCTATGGTTTTTATTTGCCATAGCACTAGCCATTGTGGACCAGTGGACCAAGGACTACATGCAGTCAAAGTTAATTGTTGGAGATGTCCAAAGAGTTACGGAATTCTTCAACTTGACGATGGCCTATAACCCTGGAGCAGCATTTTCTTTCCTTGCTGACGCTGGTGGCTGGCAACGTGGCTTCTTTAGCATAATTGCTGCAGTAGCTACAGTTGTTCTCAGTTTTCTTATCGGTCGAAACAGTAAGAGGTTCTGGTTCTGCTTAGGCCTTGCATTAATTATTAGTGGAGCTCTAGGAAACGCCTTGGACAGAGTTCGGTTAGGTGTAGTAATCGACTTCCTGGATTTCCATGCGCTCGGCTATCACTGGCCCGCTTTTAATTTTGCCGACTCTTGTATTTGCGTTGGCGCCTTTCTAGTTATTCTTGCTGAAATTTTCGGCAATTGGAAAAAACAATAGAGTAACGGCTCTGTTTGGATAGCAATCCTAAAAGTACTAGCGAACTGTTAGTACCAAGATCAGTAATCCAAACAGAGCCGACTTTTATACGAGCTCATAGCCAATAAAGCAGCGAGCCTCTTGAGAGAACACCATAACAAATCGAATTAGTTTTCTTTCCCAAGATTACTCCCCATAGTGTCTCCTTATGATTTGCTCTTTCCGTAAATGTCTTATCGACCCATAGGGTACCCAAATTCATCAATATTAGAATAGGA
>JAJPXW010000021.1 GCA_021205255.1 Burkholderiales bacterium | reverse complement strand
GTCAAGAACAACCGTGGCGATCTTAAGATCATCACAAAAATATTAATAGAATTTCCTGAGTTTATTCCCAGGAGACAGGAACATTATCAATGACAGACAATAAAGAGACCGTTGAAGTAGAAGATAAAAAAGAGGCTGAACCTACCGATCAGGCAACGGCCGAAGAAACAAAGGTGGAACAACCAACTGTAGAGCCATCCGCTCCAGTTCCTCCAGAAGCACAAGAATCCACCCCGGATACTACTGCCGAGTCTGCCGCATCTAAAGAGGCAAAGCCAGCTGAAGAAACAAAAGAAACTTCAACTACGACTAGCGAAGAAACAAAAACGACTTCCGAAGAGCCCAAGGAAGAAAGTAGCGAAGAAGCCAAGGAAGAGCCTAAAGAAGAGGCGAAGCCAGAGCCAAATCCGCTAGAGCGCACGGTAGAAGTCAAGATCCCTAAAGCCGCAATTGAAGCCGAACGCAGAAAGATAATTCACCAGTATGGCAAAACAGCACGCCTAGACGGTTTCCGCAAAGGCAAAGTTCCTTATTCCGTGCTTAACGACATGTTCGGTGTAAAGGCCTATAACGAAGCGGTCGAAAAACTATTGAATGCCGAGGTTCCTAAAGCTCTTGTGGACTACTCCTCTACTAGAGTAAACGCCCCAAATGTCTCTCCCGAGCCCGACCAAGATCCAAATTCGGAAGATCTTACATTCAAAGTAACCTTCGAAG
Source organism: Burkholderiales bacterium (assembly GCA_021205255.1). GTDB lineage: Bacteria > Pseudomonadota > Gammaproteobacteria > Burkholderiales > Burkholderiaceae_F > JAJPXW01. Next base: position 2,813 of record JAJPXW010000021.1, on the reverse strand, counting down.
TCATGCCGGATTTTCAGCTACCGGATTTCAAGACTTTGAAAGTCACTAAATATGAGTGCACCTTGACTGACGAAGACGTCGAAAACACCATTAAGGTAATGCAGCAGCAAAGGACTGTCTACACTGATGTAGATAGGCCTTGCAAAGAAGGCGATAAGGTCACTATCGATTTTGAGGGCAAACTTGATGGAAAAGAGTTCCAGGGTGGCAGTCGCAAGGGATACTCCTTTGTCCTAGGTAACGGCCAGATGCTTCATGATTTTGAAAAAGAACTTCCTGGAATGAAACCTGGCGACGAAAAGACTTTCAAAATGACATTCCCGAGCAACTACGGTTCGTCCGAGCTTGCTGGCAAGGAAGTTGAATTCACTGTTAAGGTCACTGAAGTTGGAGACCCGAAAGTGCCTGCGCTTGACGATGAATTCGCAAAGGCGTTCCAAGTCGATGGTGGCATGGAAGAACTAAGAAAGAATGTCCGTGAAAATCTGGAACGCGAAATTAAGAACCGCACTGCGGAAATGACAAAACAGAGCGTGCTCAACGCACTTCTGAGGGAAGCCCACTTCCCAGTTCCCAATAGCGTGGTCAATGAACGTAGACAGTTCCTAGTCAATAACCATTTAGAATCGCTGAAGAGCAGAGGTATTAATGTGTCTCCCGATACAGTACCTGCCAACGCCTATCTTGATCAAGCTAAAAACATGGTTAAGTTAGGGTACTTAGTGACTAGAATTGTTTCCCAAAACGGTATCTATGCCACAGAATCACAAATCAAGGATCTAGTAACTGAAGTATCCAAGAGCTATGAGGATCCTGAGGAAGTAGTCAGCTGGTACATGGGCGACAAAGACCGCAAGAACGAAATTGCTGCAATAGTGACAGAGAACAATGCTGTAGACTGGGTTGTCGATAATGCCGATACCACTAAACAAGAGTACAACTTTAAGGATTTAATGGCCCAGCAAGCACAGCAACTTTAAGAGAAAGTAAACTTTATCTGGATTAAAGGGCAAAGGTTAACGCCTTTGCCTTTCACTGTGGAAGTTACATGAGTATTGAAACAATTTCTCCTTCTATGACAGGCCTAGTGCCAATCGTCATCGAGCAAAGTGGCCGAGGCGAACGTTCTTTTGATATTTTTTCCCGCCTGCTCCGCGACAGGATAGTTTTCCTGAGCGGTCCAGTTACCGATGTAGCGGCAAGTCTGATCGTCGCGCAGCTCCTTTTCTTGGAAAGTGAGAATCCAGACAAGGATATTTCCCTTTATATCGATTCTCCGGGAGGCAGTGTTTACGCCGGTATGTCCATTTACGATACGATGCAATTCGTCAAACCTGACGTATCTACCATTTGCCTGGGCATGGCGGCCTCCATGGGCGCATTCCTTCTAGCAGCAGGCGCCCCTGGCAAACGCTACGGTTTACCGAACTCTAGAATTATGATTCACCAGCCTTCGGGTGGTTCACAAGGAACGGCAGCGGACATACAAATTCAGGCCAATGAAATTCTTTATTTGCGTAAAAGGCTTAATGAGATTCTTGCCCACCATACTGGTAGATCAGTTGAAGAAATAGTCAAGGATACGGAAAGGGATAATTTCATGAGCAGCGAAGAGGCTCTTAAATATGGAATTATCGATAGAGTATTTACTAAACGCACTGATATTGCTAAAACTGATAGTTAAGTGGGTCGTTTGAGCGCTGAGCACAATGATTAGGAATAAAAGTAATCCACCGGTTTGCTCCTTTTGCGGTGCCAAGAAAGGAGAATACGAAGCAATTTACAAATCGAATTCGAGTGACGCCTATATCTGCAAGGACTGCACACGCCAATTGGCCATGTATTCCGGAGTTCTAGAAGAAGCTCTAAAGAGGGCTACTGAAAGAAGACTTAGAAAAGGCATGTCCGAAGGAGAATTTCCAGAATCCAGACCTGAAGAAAAAGTAGAGGAAAAGCAACCTGATCCAGTGCTTGATGGAGATATTCCGACGCCAAGCCAGATTTGCAGGAACCTTGATGACTACGTGATAGGTCAGGACAGCGCAAAACGTATCTTATCGGTTGCCGTATATAACCATTACAAACGCCTCAGAAATAAATATAGAGGAAAAGAAGACGGCACTTCCGTAGAAATACAAAAAAGCAATATCCTGCTTCTTGGTCCTACAGGCTCCGGCAAGACATTGCTGGCGCAAAGCTTGGCCAAAATGCTTAACGTACCTTTTGCCATAGCTGATGCCACAACTTTAACAGAAGCTGGCTATGTCGGTGAAGACGTAGAAAACGTCGTGCTTAAGCTGCTTCAAAATTGCGATTTTGATGTGGAAAAAGCTCAGAAAGGCATTATTTACCTCGATGAGCTCGATAAGATTGCCCGTAAAAGCGAAAACCGCTCTATTACACGAGACGTTTCAGGTGAAGGCGTTCAGCAGGCCCTTTTAAAGCTAGTGGAAGGAACTGTTGCTAATGTTCCGGCTGCTGGCGGACGCAAGCATCCATTAGGAAAGAATATTCCTGTCGATACTTCCAATATTCTTTTTATTTGCGGCGGCGCTTTCGAAGGTCTCGATAAGATTATTCGCAGAAGAACTGAAAAGAGCGGAATAGGGTTCGGCGCTGAAGTTCACGGCCCTGATGATAAGGACGAAGGTGAAGTGATAGCCGATGTGGAAGCTAAGGATCTAGTCCATTACGGCTTAATACCTGAACTTGTGGGAAGGTTGCCAATTCTTGCTACATTAACCGACCTTGACGAACAAGCTCTTGTTACTATTCTTACTGAGCCAAAGAACGCAGTAGTCAAGCAGTTTTCC
>JAJPXW010000302.1 GCA_021205255.1 Burkholderiales bacterium | reverse complement strand
TCATAGAATCGATCCTATGCTCTGGCGGTCGACGATAAATCTTTGTACAGTCCCTCTCTCCAATAGCCGTACATTTATCTAAAAGCTCCCTGTTTGTGAGAAAAGCTTTTATTACGCTTAAATAACGTTAGTCCAAATAAAAACGCTATGTAGGATTATGATGTAACTGAAGCTTGGAGGAACCAAAATGCCTGAGACCTTAATCAAGTACCCTGTTGTTATTGATCCTGTGCCATATGGAGGCTATAAAGCCTACTGTCCAGACTTCGAAGACACCGATGTCGAAGCATCAAGCATGGATGAAGCACTAGAGATGGTTGCTGGACTCGTAAATTATCAAGTCGGAATGATGCTTCTCGAAGATCGAAACGCTAGCTTGCCAATTCCTAGCTTTCCACTAGATCCACTCAATAAAAATTACGAAGGTAATGGGAGATGTTACGGATGGGCAGACGTCAATCCTTTCGCGTTGAAAATGCAAATTCATACCGCTGAATTAAATGCTGAAGCGGCGAGAAATAGCCAACAAGGTCTTCAGAATTCAGTTAAGAACATTGAGCAAGCTGCTTTCTTAGGAGTTTGGTTAGGCGGAATGTCGTTTTTCAGGAAGTAACAACTCTCCGAAAGCATTAAGCTCCACAGCCAGACCGATTTTCAAAACGCATTTGGAGAGTGACAATTCTTGGATAGAAATCCAATTCGTCACTCTTTCATAACTGTGATTCTATTCTGGCAACTGAGACGGCATTTTAGCTGCCACCTCAATTCCAAGCCATTTGCAAAGAGTCAGTTTCAGCTCTTCAACACCTTCTTTCTTAAGACCAGAAAACAATTGTGCTGTCACATTTCCGCCCATTTCTTGAGCTCTCTTCTGGGCAGCTCTAAGAGTAGTCACTCTTTCAGAGTTTTTGAGCTGGTCGGCTTTATTTAAAAGAAAGAGCAATTTGAGATCTTCTCTTGGGGACAGAAAATCCAATAAAAAATCATCCGCTGGCATAAATGGGCGACGAGCATCCATCAAAATCACTATGCCTTTAAGTTGCTCTCTTGAAGTGACGTAGCCACCGACCAAATTTTCCCAAGTAGCCCGAACAGACGGAGAAGCTTTTGCAAATCCATAGCCGGGCAAATCAACTAAATAAGCTGTCGGAATACGTTGACCCGGCTTTTCTCCTTTCACAGAAATTTCGAAGAAATTAAGTAATTGTGTTCGGCCAGGACTTTTAGAAGAGAAAGCCAGATTGGATTTACGGCAAATGCAGTTGATAGCTGTCGACTTACCTGCGTTTGAACGCCCGGCAAATGCAATTTCCGGCAAATCGGAATGAGGCAACTCTTCAAGGTTAGCAACAGAAACTTTAAAGGTAGCCGACTCGAACAGTGAATTCATTGTCATCTCCTGGCGTCCTCAATGAGCTTTCCTTACTCAGTATTTATGGGCGCAGAATACGTTTGTTTCTTAGAAAGCCACATGTATTGCAAGTGGCTTTCTGCCATAGGAGCGGCATTATCGACTTTCTGTAACTTAGTTGAAGTGTTGAGACCTTTGGAATGCCCGAAATGTTGCCTTATATCAACAGAAATCCATAGACAAAATCTAAATGCTCATTTCTCTCTTCTTCCAGAGAAATTTCAAAATTCCTTTGAAAGCATGACTTCTGAAGAAAATAGCTTAGGCATAGATTCCCGCTCTCTAATAACTTGGTAATGATCGCCTCTAACCATTATTTCTGGTGGTTTTACACGCGTGTTGTAGTGAGAACTCATTGTCATCCCATAGGCTCCAGCACTTAAAACAGCTAGGAAGTCTCCCTGTTCCACATTAAGTGACCTGTCTTTTCCGATCCAGTCACCTGTTTCGCATACTGGCCCAACAATGTCATAGACAGTTTCCTCACCTTCGCGTGGAGTCACTGGCACAACTTGCATCCAAGATTGATAAAGCGCTGGGCGAATCATGTCGTTCATACCCGCATCTACAATACAAAAGTTCTTCTCTTCTCCCACCTTTAAGTACTCTACTTCAGTAAGTAGCACTCCAGCGTTACCGATGATTGAGCGACCTGCTTCGAACACCATGGTTAAATCCCCATAGTCTCTTTCTTGCATAACGGCATGCAAAGCAGAAACAAGTTCTGATGGGGAAGGGGCATGGTCGCCTTCTTCGTAATTAATTCCTAAGCCACCACCGAAGTCAAGATGATCTAGAAAAATGCCTTTTGTTTTAAGAATGTCTGCCAAGTCGAGCATTTTCTTGCAAGCATCTACAAAAGGCTCAATGGTTGTTATCTGGGATCCTATGTGGCAGTCCATTCCAGTTATTTTGACCGCCTCCGGAAACTCTGCTGCATGAAGATAAAGTCTTACTGCTTCCTCATAGGCCACGCCGAATTTATTTTGCTTGAGTCCAGTTGAAATATATGGATGGGTATGTGGATCCACATCTGGATTTACTCTGAACGATATCCGAGCTAACCTACCCATTCGTTTTGCTATTTGAATTATCCGTTCTAGCTCTTGAGCAGATTCAACATTGAAGCAAAGAATATCAGCATTCAATGCTTGCTCAATTTCTTCTACTGTTTTACCGACTCCGGAGTAGATGACTTTCTTTGGATCTCCACCAGCGGCAATAACTCTTGCTAGCTCCCCACCAGACACAATATCGAATCCAGTCCCTAAATGCGCCATTATTTGGACAACAGCGAGATTAGAGTTCGCTTTCATTGCGTAGCAAAGTAAATGCTCTGTATCTTTTAGCGCGCTCTTATAACTATCGACAGCCGATTGAATTGCGGTGTAAGAATAAACATATAGAGGAGTGCCGTATTTATTAGCTAGCAGCTTTAACGGCACGGCATCACAAAATAATTGTCCTTCGACCCAATGAAACTGAGCCGAATTAGGCAGATACAAATTCATTTTTAGTAGTCTTATTTTTACTGGTTTAGAAGACAGTTGAAGCCGTCATTCTGTCTCAGTTGAATTCATATCGGTGGTGATTTTCCCGCGAACTGGGAGTTCATGCTTGATCGGACTATCCGAATCTTTTGGCATTTCGCCTTCTTCCGAAGGCAAGCCAGACATAGGACTTTCGAGGCCTTCCCTATATCCTGGATCCCCTGGTTCAAGAACTTCGCCTTCTTCCAGCTCCATTGAAGAATCCTCAATTCCTTCCTGCTCCTCCAATGGCTGCCCGTCTATAGTGAAATTCTTTGGATCAACAACTTCAATTACAGTGTCGTTATCTTCTGGAGCAGTACCAATGCTATCTGTACCAATAAAATCATTGAACTCTTTGCGCAGTCTAGTGATATAAGAATCATTTACCGCATTAGGAGGCAAATACAAAGCTCCTTGAATTCCACATCCATTCAGGAGCAAAAAAGAAAGCGCTATGAGGGTTCTATGAAGCATGAACGTTAATCTAGCATGATGCGTAACCAAGCTTATTCATAAGCGGGGAGTGTTTCCCCCAAATATTGGAATAACAGCTTGATTTCAAAGTTTTTATTCTTATCTAATCATGGGCGAATTATAC
>JAJPXW010000059.1:1632-3565 GCA_021205255.1 Burkholderiales bacterium | reverse complement strand
GATAAAAAGACTGGGTTAATACATGTTTACTCAATCATAAAACAGAGGGGAATTGAGGAAAGAAATCATTTTCTGCGAATTAAATAGGTTTCGAGAGTTTGATGAAAATTTATTTGAAACCTTCTGTTCGAATTACCCTCCTTTAAGCGAGTCTCTTCTCCGGTTTTCCATTCCTATCGAAGACAGTCCCAAACAAAGACATTTGTTTCAAATGTTCCTTTCTTAGGATGATAATAAGCAAGCGCACTAAAAGGAACTTTGTCCCAAATGTTGAAAATCAGATCTAAAGACGCAAAACACGATACAGAGGTTATCGCTTTAGTTTCGTTAGCTCACGCAAGTTCTCACTTTTACCATTTAGTTATACCCTCCCTATTTCCTTGGTTAATGCCAGCTTTTGGTCTTGACTACATAGATGCTGGTCTACCGGTGACGGCCTTCTTTATAGTCAGCGCATTCTGTCAGTCAGCAAGTGGCTTCTTGGTCGAGAAATACGGAGCCAAAGTGGTTTTGTACGGAGGTCTCACATCCCTGGCTTTAAGTTCTTTTGTATTGGGATCTGCACAAAGCTATGCTTGGATTGTCGCAGCAGGTATCTTGGCGGGAATTGGCAACTCGGTTTTCCATCCAACAGACTTTTGCCTTATAAGCGCAAGTGTCTCTAAAAACTGGCTAGGACACGCCTTTGCTTGGCATGGCATAACTGGAAATCTCGGATGGGCAATTTGTCCTCTTTTCATGGTCTCTATCGCTAGCACCCTCGGTTGGCGCACTGCCGCCTACGCGGCTTCTAGTGTTGCCCTCCTTATTTTGGCTCTAGAGCTTTGGGGAAGAAATCTCTTCAGACCACTGGATGTGTCTGAGCCACCAACTGCAAATCCAACTAAGAAAAACACCGCTTTTGGTTTCCTGACTGAAGAAACCGTATGGCTTTGTTTCATGTTCTTTTTCTTCACTTCCTTTGGATTTGGTGTCCTGCAATCCTTTAGCCCAACAATCTTTGGAAAAATCTACGGTCTTTCATTGGCTCAAGCCTCTTCGGCTCTTACTTCCTACATGATAGGGTCTGGAATTGGTGGAATATTGGGTGGATTTATAGTTAGTCAGGACAGGCTTTCAAGAGATAAGGTGGTAGCTTGGGCGTTAACTTTCTCGGCAGTCAATGCGGCGCTTTTAGCCTCTCAAATTCCTGCGTCCTTCTTTGTTAGCCCAATCATGTTCTTGATGGGTTTTGGAGTAGGCGTTGCTAATCCAAGCCGGGATGTGCTAATTAGGGAGTCCACAATATCCAAACTTGGAAATAAATATTTAGGTCGGGTCTATGGATTTGTTTATTGCGGAATGGATGTTGGCCAATCTCTAAGCCCGATAGTTTTCGGAGCAATTTTGGATAGAGGTCTTTTTGCAACAGCCTTGGCAGGAGTCGCCGTTTGCCAGACCTGTGCGATTTTCACTGCCTTGCGTGTTGGTGGAAGTTCCAAGGAGCCACAACCAGCTAGTCACTCGTCTGAAAAAGCCTAATGTCGGTAAGGACTAAATAAAGAGACGTTTTACTATGCAAAATTCTTCCTATCCCAAAGGAATTTTCTTAGTAGTTTGCGCATCTTTAGCCTGGGGCTCCATGGCTGTTGCTGTCCAGTACCTGCTTCAGCAGCAGTCCGTACATCCTGGAGAACTCTCTGCCCTGCGCTTATTTACCACTGGCGTTTTATTGGCCATTATCGGAAGCTCTTTTGGCATAAAAGGGATGTTTGCTCCCTTTAAGGATAGGAAGCTGGGACTCCAAGTTCTTCTAAGTGGCGTCATAATGTGCTTGGCGCATCTCACTTTCTTCTTTTCAATTTATTATTCGAATGCAGGCACAGGTGCTATTTTCCTAGCAACTCAACCGCTACTTGCCGCTCTTTATTTATGCCTAGTAAAGCATCAATAC
>JAJPXW010000059.1:0-1622 GCA_021205255.1 Burkholderiales bacterium | reverse complement strand
ATAACCCTCCTTTAAAATTTTGATTTGCATGTTCTTGGCTTTTGTTGGGGTGCTTTTAATAGTCACTGACGGCAACCTTTCTACTTTGAAGTTTTCACCGGCTTGTTTAGTATGGGGTTGCTTCTCAGCTTTATTTGCAACTGCCTACAGTATTCAACCTAAAAATGCAGTTTCCAAGGCAGGAGCTATTCCAGTACTTGCATGGGGCTCCATAGTGGGAGGTACTCTGGGGTCATTTGTATATCCGCCAGTTCATCTGATTGCAGGTTTTACTATTCAAGTTACACTTGCATTTGCATTCATAGTAGTAATTGGGACGATGTTTGCATTCTGGTGTTATCTTTCAAGCCTTAAATATATCTCCCCAGTACTAGTTGGACTCGTAGTAACGCTAGAACCTCTATCGGCTTTTGTCTTCTCAATTTTGATATTGCACGAATCTCTTGGGTTTTTCCAGGCACTTGGAATTGCCTGTATCGTCACGACGGTATTTGTTATTTCGCTAGCCGGAATTAACTTAAAGGTCTTGAATAGACTCTACAGGCAGAAGTTGGCAAGGAAGCTTTAGATAGAAATTCCAGGATCTAAGTGCTTCAAGTCCTTTGGCTTTGCGAAAAGTGGGTCATAAGTATTACAGGATTCCCTCGGAAATCAGTCTTTGATAGAGATCCCATAGGACCATTGAGCCAATAAGCCAGAAAAGAACTCCGCTGATATGGTTAAGCCACCAGCTAAAACGTGTTCCATTGAAGACCTTTCCAGCTACGACGGCTGTGCGGCTGTACACTAGATGGACCACCCAGCAAATAAAGACAAATATGGCAATAAGGATGGTCATCTGCGCTGCATAGCTTCTATTGGCCGACACGAACTGCGGAAGGAGAGATAAAACAAAGACAATAAGCATAGGATTGGTGGTTTGCAGTAAAGCGGCCGACCAGAAAACCATCTTCTTTGTTCCACTTCCATACTTAGATGCTCTTTCAGCATCAGCTAGGTTTATGGAGGGGGCTTTCCAACTCCTCCATCCAAGCCAGAACATGACGAAGCAACCGGCTATTTGTATGATACTAAAAATAGCTTCGTTGGCTCGGATAATGGCACCTAACCCACAGGCGGCAATAATCGACATAACGAGAACGCCGAAGGCATTTCCAGTGGGAGAAAGCCACCAGCAGGATTTACCGTATCTAAATGCGTTGCTAAGCGTATATAAGACGCCTGCACCTGGAGTCGCGCAATTTACAAATGTAACAAAGAGATAAAGCCCAAGGTTCTCGATCATTTCGTTTCTCGTATTATCTTGGCGATTCTAATTTTCAAGCCTGTCAATATGGTCGAATACCTCACTATTAAATTTTATATAACACATTTGTTGGTTTGGATATATGGGACCTCCCAAGTGAAAATTCCTTATTAGTCGTTAACTAGCTCATGTTGAAACGTGAATAAATATGGAAAAAACATCGGAGGCCTGAGCCTCCGATGGCGGATATTGAAAGCGAAGAGAAGTCAAGCTGAAGATACTTTAGTTTCAGGGCTTATCATCCGCAGGACCACTAAGTTTTCGGGCTATTTTCCAAACCGTGGTGAATCTTGAAAAACAATTCAAGATGCGCTAG
>JAJPXW010000288.1 GCA_021205255.1 Burkholderiales bacterium | reverse complement strand
GAATACGCAGATCCAAAACTGAATCCTTAAAAACTTATCTGTCGTATCCAGAGGGATGCCATGGTGCAGAATATTTTCTGTCAGGTAATAGAGCAACACCAAAGAAACGATAATTAAAACACTCTGGCGAAAATATTCAAGATAACGCCTAACTCTATCCCATAAGCGCTTGTGCTTACTTTCAGTTGCCGGTGGTTTCCCTCCCGTAACTTCAGCAGCTACAGCGCTAGCTGCTTCAGCAGCTTCTGAGGCCGCCTTAGCAGCGGATGCCGCTGCTGTTGCGGCGGATACGGCAGACGCCGTCTCATTACTAGCTTGTTTTGACTGCGTCTCACCGGCTGCCTGCACTGCAGCCGTTGCTTGCTTGATAGCTTCATTGGCCTTGGAGACAGCAGCAACAGACGCAGATTGCGCCTGTTCACTATCAGTTGCGGCAGCAACTTGATCTACTTCGGCTTGTTCTTGTTTTTTTAAATTCTTATCATCAGCCATTGCTATCCTTTAAGTGGTGGCAGAAGTAGTGGCGTTTTTAGGTTTGCGGGGCAATACTTCGCGCCCAAAAATAAATGCAATAAGTGCTCCAATAAATTGAACTGCTATGGAAACCCACAGGACTAGATCCATGCCACCCCAATGCAGAAGCGGTGGAATAATAAATACTGCTACAGCCGCCCCTACTTTGCCTATCGAGGCAGCAACACCTGCTCCTTCTCCGCGGTCAATGACAGGATATATCTCGGATGGAAGAACAAATGTCATCAGGTTCGGACCTAGGCTTTGAAATATTTCAAAAATGGCGAAACCAGTTAGAGAAACCCATAGAGGAAGTCCCCACGTATAGCCTGCAAGAAGAATAAGAAGACCGATCCCAGAAAGAATAAAGCCCTGTGTTAATAGAGTTATCCCGTAAACGTGTTTTAAAAGAAGAAGTCCAAGAATAAAGCCTGGAAGAATAAAAAAGTTAATGATTGCAGTTATTTCTACAGAGACAATCACGTGTTCAATACTTGACGAAATTCCAGGCTCAGAAGACATGAGCAGAGTCTCTATCCCTAAAGCTAGAACTAATAATGGTAGGAATGTTCCAATCCCATAGACACCTAGCCCTTCACATGCCCAAGGAATTCCAGTCGCTATTACCCTCTTGAGATTCTCTCCGTGGAAAAGCGCACTGAATGGAACTGCCGGCGTATCGGCCATGCGTTTTCTGTTTCTTATTGCATCCGTCTCCAAACGCTTTCCTAAGACCGTGAGATTTGTTGAACCCGGATCACTAGGAGAGCATCCATTTGGAAATATTGTGACATCCTTACCAAGAAAATATTGGGCTGCCTCTTCAGCTTGTTGAGGCCTGCCATGATCAAGAAGCCACCGGGGACTCTCTCGAAACGGAATCCTTACGATGATCATGATGAGCGCTACGGTTCCAATAATCCAAAGCAGGTAATTCCAATCAGCAGCGATAGGTTCTTCTCGCAAATAGATATAGGCGGCTATGGCAGCAATGATGCCTCCTAGGGAGCTAGTGGCCTTAGCTACGCCGACCATAAAGCTACGCCACTTGTCGGGCATCAGCTCGGAAATGTAGTCCGAGTCCAGACTGTATTCTCCTCCTACGCCAAAACCCATGGCAAAAAGACAGAATCCAAGCCACAAGGAGGTATCAAGAAACCAACCTACTATTACTGCAACTAGAACAAGCGTAGGACATAGTCTGAAGAGCCATAAATAGCCAATCTTATCGCTTAGCCTGCCAAGAACAGAGGCTCCTATCATAATTCCGATCAGACTGACGCACCCCAGAATCCCTTGCTCTATGGAATTGAGGTGCGTAGTCCCAGTTAGCTGGATAAGCGGAATCACAATACCAATCACCGTGGATAGGGCCGATCCAATCAACTGCCCTAAGGATGCAACTGCTACAATCCAAATGTGCCTCCAGCGGAGAGGCATTGTGTTAATGCAAACCATAGCTTTCCTAAAAATTACACGCTTGCCGTAGTCTAACTAGCGGTAGTGGTTGCCACAGCTGCATGTTCAGCGGCAGCTCTTTCACGAGCTTTCCTGTGCCAGAACGAAAAGTCGAGATGAACCTGACTGTCGAGCTTATATTGTGGCAACAAGAAGAGCCAAGTTGCAAAGCAGAATGGTCCGGTTAAAGCAGCCATACCGTAAGGAGCCACCAGATTGTCAAGTGCAGCTTGAACAACTAAGGTTGCCACCACAGCGACGAATGTCCATAAAAACACGCGGAAATTCATCTTGTAGAAAACCGTTCCAACAGCAATACCTGTTAATACTGCGCTATATCCATAAAGACCTTGCGTCAGGTCATATGTGGACATTCCGTACCACCAACCGAAGAGCAATGTGGTCAAGGCGGCAAAAGCTGCCCAGAAGCAAGCCCATGGAGTACAAATTAGAAGACCGACTAAAAATGCGATGCCAGTTACCCAGTCGTCACAGAAATAGACTTGAGAAACGCCTTTCAACCATGCAATGACAAAATCGCCGAAATTTGAAAAATCGGCATAGCTGTATGTTGCATCGAGTGCTGCCGGAGCAAAAGCCGGATTTGCTAATGTGCTGTCTTCTAGACCAATGCCCGTCAGGTAGCGCGCCGCTAGCATAAAGAACCATGTTGTTAGAACGAATGGGAAAGTCAACGAATTGATTTTCCATGGTTTCATGATGTTATTCAGGCCGGTTCTAACCCAAGTCGAAAACATGGCGCAGAAGCACATTGCAAACCACATGCGAGGATCATCGCCAAAGAAGGTTGTAAAGGCCGCCCCGACCAAAGCGCCGTTGAAGCCCCAGAGACCAGCTATTCCTTCTTCTATAGGCTCTCTCACAATCAAACCGGCAATGCTAGCAAAGGCAACCGAAACGACAATGCCCCATGCAACAGATGGACGATCGTTTGCGTACGCGCTCCAAAAAATACCGAATAGGAACGCTATTCCAGTCCATGGACTTTCTTGGAAGAAGACTTGTGCAAAACCTTGGAGATAGCCTTTGATAACAAGCCAGACGACGTTGTTCTTATACCTATCGCTGACTCTTCGATAAAATTCCTTTGTTCTACGGAATGGCATGTTTGCCCCCATCGCAAACTAAGAGTTTATTAAGCACTTCATCCTTACCGCCATGGAAATTCGGCAGGCACCGGCTTACCCTTGACTGCCATCCGCACGGTAGAACAGAAGTTCCGGACGATTTTTTTCACAGGCATCGTCTCTTGCCCTAAAACCTTGTAAAGCAACCCCGCCTTATTCGGTAGATGGGTAATGCCAGCGCAAACGGCATTTTCCCTATCGATAAATGCAGGAGTCTGTTCATAAATTTGTTCGGCCTTATCTGGTGGAGTCATCACTATGACGTTGGCAAAAACATCGTAGTTATGCATTACACCGACATTGCGTAACTTTTCCTTTTCGGGCCGGATAATGAACTTCTCGCGGAAAAGCTCATGGCCATCCGGTCTTTGTCCATGAGAGCAGACCGATAGAATGTCGTACTCGAAAAGCTCTCCATTTTTGTAATATTTGCGGCCACCCATAAAAATTTCCGAATAAAAGGC
>JAJPXW010000054.1 GCA_021205255.1 Burkholderiales bacterium | reverse complement strand
CTTTTTACTCTTTAATGCCGCCTAATCATCGTCATCATCAGGATTTTTAGCCTTCCCAAAGATTGGACATAGCATAATGCCAACCTGATAAAGGATAATTATCGGCAACGCTAATAGACATTGACTCAATACATCTGGTGGCGTAAAGATAGCAGCCAGAATAAATGAACCAACGATCATGTAAGCTCTAGCTTTCTTTAGCTTCTCAACATTTGTGACGCCTAATCGATTAAGTACCACTACGATAATAGGTACTTCAAAAGTCACACCAAAGGCAAGGAAGAGGGCTAATACGAAGTTAAAGTAGGAATCGATATCTGGGGCAAAGTTCACAGACTCTGGAGCGAATCTAGCAATGAACTGGAAGACCATGCGAAATACGACGAAATAGCAATACGCCATTCCGAGAAAAAACATGATCAAGGAAGAGACAATAATTGGTACGGCTAGTCTCTTCTCTTTCCTATAAAGGCCAGGTGCTATAAAGCCCCACAGTTGCCATAGAACATAAGGCAAAGCAATGATGAAGGCTAGGAAAAGAGTTACTTTTAATGGCACCATAAATGGTGCTATCACGCCTGTTGCCAATAGTTTTGCCCCTTGTGGCAATGCAGCCATCAAAGGAATGCTCAGATAATCGAATATCTGCTTCATAAAGGGCGATAGGCAAGCAAATACCAGTAGGACGGACACTGCCATCCTTACGATCCTCGATCGTAGCTCAATTAAATGGGCTACGAGAGTTTGCTCCTTGTCGTCCTCTGGACCTTCAAGTTCTTCAACTTTTTCGCTCATGGGATGTTACCTAGGCGTGTCTAGTTCTTCTGATCCGTGGAGAATTAGAAGCGGTAATGTGATGCTTGCGTACTGCGTGGCGGGTTGCATAGCGACGAGTGGGCTTAGTCTTGAGTGATTTGCCTTCAATTAAAGCCTTCAGTTTCTCTACTTCAGCAGCCAGCTTGTTGATGTCTTCAACTGTTTGATTTTCAGCTTTTGCTAAAGCAGAAACCGGATTTGACTCCGGAATTGAAGTCTTAGTTTCTGTAGAAGTCACTGGAGCCGGTTCATTCCAGTTGAAAGCACTTTCTAGACTGGAAGTATCTACATCACTAGGACTGATATCCCATATAGACGTATCTACCTTGGCTTCACCTAGTCCGGCGACTTCACTCTGCGCAGCGTTAAGAGTATCTTCCGGTTTCGGAACTTCCGTACCGGTGACTTCGGAAGCAGCTTCTTCAACTTTCTCCGTAGCTTGCTTAATTTCCTTGGAAGCTTCATTAACCTGCTTCTGGAAATCTTCGCCCACTTTAGTAATGGAGTCGTTGACGGAGTTAACTTCCTTTTCTATCTCTTTTTGCGTGGAGCGCAAGTTAGACTCCAGATCGGAAGCCATTTTCTTGGCGTCTTCCTGGATCTTCTTGAGTTCGGAAAGTTCGACTTCCTTGTCAATGTCTCGCTTGACCTGCGAAACAAGGCGCTGGGCTTTGGAAATCCAATTGCCGGCAGTGCGGGCAACCTGGGGAAGTTTATCTGGGCCTAATACTACAAGTGCAATGATTAGGATAAACCCAATCTCCCCCATGCTGAAATTAAACATAGGTGCACCCGAAGATTATGCTTCAGTCTTTTGTGCGGGCTTTTCTACTTTTTCAGTTGCCTGTACGTCGATGACATTGTCGTCAGCTTTTTTCTCGGCAACCTGTGGTGCAGGCTTTTCATCAGCTTTGGCTTCATCCTCAGCTTCCTTCATGCCCTGCTTGAATCCCTTTACAGCCTGTCCGAGATCCTTGCCCATATTTTTAAGCTTGCCGGTACCGAATACCAATACAACGATGATAAGAACTACAAGCCAATGCCATATGGAAAATGAACCCATGTTTTATGCTCCTAAAGTTTTGTCCAAGGTCTAGGACCGCCGAGGACATGGACGTGAATATGTTTGATTTCTTGACCACCGTCATGACCAGTATTGATCACGACACGGAAACCGTTGTTTGCTCCTTGTTGCTTAGCAAGTACGGGAGCGAGCGCCAGCATTTTACCTAGCAGTGCTTCCTGATCTTTACCCATCTGCTCTAAAGAGTCGTAGTGGTCTTTTGGAATGATGAGAAAATGAACGGGAGCTGCTGGATGAAGATCTTTAAATGCAATGATCTCATCGTCTTCATAGACTTTATTGGTTGGGATAGTTCCCTGACCGATTTTGCAAAATAAACAATCTTCTTTATGCATCCGATTTCCTCCAGTCAGAATTTCGCAATTTTTCTAGAAAATGATTATGTGCTGATTAAACCCACACTAAAAGTGAGCTTGTTTCAATTACTAACTAATTTTTAGGACGAGAGTTTTTTTCTACGATTCCTGATACTCCTTCTCGCCTTTTTAGCTCTAAAAGCACTTGCTCCGGGCGCAGTCCCATTTGGGAAAGCAAAACCATGGTGTGAAACCAAAGATCTGCAACTTCGTAAATCACGTGAGGACCATCGTTATCTTTGGCCGCCATGACAACTTCCGTTGCTTCCTCGCCAATTTTCTTTAGTACACCATCCGGTGCTTTAGAAAAGAGTTGTGCGACATAAGAAGTAGTTGGATCGGCACCTTTACGGCTATCGATAACGTCGGCAATTTCAGTAATGATTTCTACTTTCTGCATAACCTGCTAAAAGTGACTTTAATAGAGGGGTGTAACTATAGTGGATAGCAGATAAAAATGGTGGGTTTTGGCCTTAATTGGTGAACCACTTACAAATTAGCGTCCGGAAATATGCTATGCAATGGTGCTTCTAATTCTTGCTCTAGTAGGACAGGGATTAAAGTTGCCATGTCCCGTGTGGTTGGCTTCCGCCTAATAGCAGGTTCCAGTCAAGGTCCGATTGCTCTTTTCCAAAATCAAAACTTTAGAACTTTGAGTGTCCCTTAGTGATTGTTTTTAGAGGGCCTTACTTGTCATGAGAAGTTTTATGTCCATACATTTGAGCTGGGTCTTTTAATGGAGCTTCGTTCTCTATCCATTTACCATCGACTAAGGTTCTATAAAAACAGCTTCGATGACCAGTATGGCAGGCAACACCTCCTTTCTGAATAACTTTATAGATGATTGCATCACCATCACAATCTAGAAGGATATCCTTGACTTCTTGTACGTTTCCACTTTCCTCTCCCTTACGCCAAAGCTTTTGACGAGATCTAGAAAAGTAAGTGCCACGCTTAGTGAGTTCGGTTTCTTGCAAAGCTTCTTTATTTGCCCAGGCAAGCATCAAAATTTTTCCCGTGATTGCATCCTGAGCAATAACGGGAATTAATCCTTGAGAGTCAAACTTAATAGCTGAAAGATCCATGACTCGACATCCTAATCAATCCAGTCTGACTGGAACCCCTTTACTTTGCATGTACTCTTTAGCTTCTTGAATGGTGTATTCACCAAAGTGGAATATGGAAGCAGCTAGAACAGCATCAGCTTTGCCAATGGTCACACCATCGACAAGATGTTGAAGGTTGCCAACGCCACCAGATGCAATTACTGGAATGTTGACGGCTTCGCAAATAGTTCTAGTTAGTTCAAGATCAAAACCTTTTCTTGTACCA
>JAJPXW010000271.1 GCA_021205255.1 Burkholderiales bacterium | reverse complement strand
ACGGACTAGCAAAATGGTTCGATTTTATCTGGAGCGGTTTTTGGCCCGAAGACGAGGCTGCTATTGCGCAAGAAGCGCAGGCACAGGAGTTTTTTGGTGAAGAGGCCTTCCTTTATAGCCGCGACGTCGATATCTACCAGCAGTTTTTAGTGGAGATGACGGAACTAAAGGATTTGCTTGCCAAAGTAAAACAGTTGCTTGAAGCTCGAGTAGAGAAGAATTCAATAGCCGTTCAAAGGCTTTTGGAAGAAATCAACGGTTTTCAAGCGGTTTAACTGTCGAATTTTCAAGTTATTAATGGCTTAACGTCCAATTCCATCTTTCAATCCATCCTTCGGGGACAAACTTCGTTCCCGTTGGGGCAGGTGCGTCTCCGATTTTCTTTTATTAAATAGGAGCAACGTACCATGACGAGTTTACCCGTGGACATTTCGCCTTATAGGCAGTGCTTATGGGCCACTATTGCCACTTGGGGATATTCCGGTTCCCTCGAATGCCTTCCGATGCTTGCTAGTCAGATAAGTATTCGATCCAATGAACAATCCTTTAGAAAACAGATTTGCGAACTCATTCCAGAGTCAAGCGAACTTGTGGAGCAGAGACTATTGAAACTAGCCATGCTCAACCGTGCGCATGCGGTCACAGAAAATGTCAGGCTGGAAGGTCGGCCATTGACTGAAATCGTACGTATTTGGGATGCCTGGATAGATCTGGTTAACTTCAGAACGGATATCTATTACGAAGATGCAGATTTGTATGCATATTCTGAATTGAGGAAATCAGCCTTAAGAAAAGCTTTCAGCAATGCAGGTCGTTTCATAAGAACTCTTTTTCTTGGTGGTTCATATACGTCCAGGAACTCCAGGAGCATTTCCAAGTTCTAACCAAGTTTCTTAGTTTTAAGGAAATTTACTTTTAGCTCCAGCTGTTGCTGGAGACTTTGTTTTTACTTTTATCCCCGGCGGGATGTTTTCTCCCGTTGGGCGAGGCATTCCGCTATTTTTATTGGAGGCAGAAATGCCGAGCGAAAATTTGCCTTGCCCAAACGAAAACAATCTCAATTTCCATGGAAATCTTCCCAAGTTCCTTTCTTCTATTTCCAAGCAGGAATTAGATTCTGCACAAAAAGCTTTAGCTTGCGCCGTAACTAGCATTTCGGCAGAGATAGACAGGAATGAAATCAGACAAGGTCCACCTGATGAAGATGAACTGTTTGAATTATTAATGACTTGCAAGCGTTTTGGATTGAATCCGAAAGGTAACCATGCGCTAGCTCATCGCGATTCTGCTAGTGGCCAGATGTGTCTCTATATAACTAATGCCGGTCTTTTCTATGCGCTTCGCAGAACCTTTGTTGAGCGGGTTGATGATATTCCAGTAGGAGCCAAGAACGAAAGAAGATTGGCCAAGTTGGAGACCGCTCTCGAGAAGGCCATTGCTGATTTTTCCGATGTGCTTAGGGATTCATCGAGAAGAGTGGCTTCCAAGTACAGGGCGATCATGGACCTCTATCGTGCTTGCGGACTTAGGCCATTGGCCGATCACGTGGTGCTGCGTGTAGTTCCAAGTAGCCATAAGGTCATCGCTTGCGTCACAGTTGAAGGATTGCGCTACGCACTTAGACCAAAGCAGTTCTAGTCGATCTACCTAATTTTTCTTTTCCAAATTATTTAACCATTAAAGGGGCGCTCTTTCTTTGAGAGAGCGGCTCCTTTTCCAAAGGAGTTTCAGTAATGAAATACGATATAAAGATAATCCGACAAGAAGCTCACGGACGTTGGGATCAGATTCTTTACTCTCTCGCCCCGGACCTTGGGCCTGCACTGAACAAACCAGGGCGTCATGTTCCGTGTCCAGTTCATGGTGGCAAGGACGGTTTTCGGGTCTATAGAAATTCCGATATCAACGGAGCCAGTGTTTGCAATACTTGTGGCGAAATGAAGGATGGATTTGAGACGTTGATGTGGGTCAATGGCTGGTCCTTCTACCAGGCGCTTCAAGAAGTCGGAAAGTATTTGTTACCCCATTATTCGGATGAAAAGGTAATTTCTTCCGAACTAGTCAACTTGGAATTTACTGGCAAGGTAATTTCCAGTGGGAAGGAGAAAGGCGAGTATGGGGAAAATTATGCTCTAACGCTCGAAGATCCTAACCACAGGAAGTACCGCCATTGGGGCTCTTGCCTAGAGCAAGCTATTAAGCGTGCGCAAATAAAAGTTGGCGACAACTGTCATTTAGAGTTGGTTAGTAAACAGACAGTGAAAAAAGGCGACGTAACTTTCAAGCGCAATAACTGGATAGCCAGAAGATTGGAGTCCGACGAAGAGCGTACAAAAAGGCTTGCAAAGGAAGCGGCTGAAAATGAATATCGGTTGCGCTCCATGTATCAGCTTTGGAAATCGGGTACTCCTATTTCGCAAGTTTCTCCAGATAATCCTGTCTTTCTGTATTTTGAACGCAGAGGCTTAATCATCAAAGAGGATGCCGGAGAGGCGTATCAATGTTTGCGTTATGCACCAACACTCACCTATCGGCACGAGGATGGTACGAAGACTACGCATCCGGGACTGATTGCCATAGTGAGGAATCGTAAAGGGCAGTGCGCAAATATTCAGCGTACATTTCTGACTGAGGAAGGTAGGAAGGCAAATGTTGAATCGCCCAAAAAACTGATGTCTCAGCCAGCCAATGTGGAACTTTTAGGTTCCGCTATCAGGATTGGTGGAATGCCAGGAAAGTCAATTTGCGTGGCCGAAGGCATAGAAACCTCGTATTCAGTTCATATGGCAACAGGACTTCCATGCTGGTCGACTGTTACAGCCATTGGCATGCAGAACGTGGAGCTTCCAGAGTGTGCGCAAGAAGTCTATATCTTTGCCGATAAAGACGTTTCCGAGACTGGGAAGAAATCAGCTGAGATACTTGCTAAGCGGTTGCGCAGTGAAGGTAGGAATGCTTATGTAATTCTTCCAGACGATCCAATACCGGAAGGTAGCAAAGGAATCGATTGGAACGACATTCTCCTCCTTAAGGGGGTGGATGGATTTCCAGATCTGACAAAGTTCAAGGCTTGCGAAGGCTCTTGAACTGCCTTAATTAAAAGGGCTTGAATTCACTACAGTGATCTCAAGTCCTTTTCCTTTTCTATTGCAGGGTAGTCGCCTAGTCTTGACTTACGGAGTCTGAAGAGAAGTTGGTTTAGTTATTTTTACTTATTTGTTTTCGAGTGAAGATTGGATAAAGCGGCTAGTTTTGCATTGATTGCATTATTAGTGCCTTTTATAAATAGGAACAGTCCTCCGCCCATAAGTAACAAACCGGAAAAGAGTTGATACGGAAGCTCATATGGGACGTTCTTAGCCATAATGTAGCTGTATATGAGAAAAGCCAGGACTAGCGTTCCTATGTCAATCCTTGTTAGAGCGTGCTTTCTTGAAATACATCGTTTTTCCATAAAGAAACCCACCTCGCCGTATTTTTTCGTCAGCCACCAAATGCTTCCTAGCGAGAAGGCAAGTCCCAAAATTTCATATAGATCGACCACTTATCAGTTCCTTTACCTGCTGAACAAGTCGAAGGGGCTATGAATTCGTAAC
>JAJPXW010000057.1 GCA_021205255.1 Burkholderiales bacterium | reverse complement strand
ATAAGAGACAACTCCTGACTCATTCGAGTACTCCTAAGCTACCTTATAGCTCTTCAATTCCATCGATGAATTACAGCATCTTTGGTGGATTATCCGACCACTGGCCAGTCTTCGGATGCAGGATGTAGCGTACCGAAGGATGGTTGCCTTTGTCAGGCATGGAGTGAACGTTCTCTGGACCAGCTGCGGCTACAGCCTTGGAGACATCGCTTTCTGGATCATCGATATCACCGAAGTATCTAGCCTTGGCGCAGCAAGCCTTGACGCAAGCCGGTAGAGAATCAACTTCCTGCAGGTGACGGCAAAGCGTGCATTTTTCAACGACCTTGGTGTCCTGGTTAAAGGAGCGAGCGCCGTATGGGCATGCTGCCATGCACATTCTGCAGCCAATGCACTTCTCGTGGTCAATCAGTACCTGACCGTCGTCAGTGTAGTAGGAGGCACCAGTTGGGCAAACTTTCACGCATGGAGCCTCACGGCAGTTCTGACATACGGTTGGAAGATTGTACATATGGATGTCTGGATAGACGCCATTTGGTCCAATGGTGAGAACCTTGTTGTAATAGACTCCCAATGGAACATTGTTTTCGGTTTTGCAAGCGATTTCGCATGCATAGCAACCGATGCAACGGTCCAGGTCAATAACTAGTGTTTTCTGTGTCATTTATAGCTCCGGATTTGGTGTGTTGTCAGTTGGTTGCGGCAGCCATGGCTTGAAGTCTTCAGGTTTCAGCCAAATTCCCTCAGGTGCACCTGGGGCTTTGGAGATTTTCACCTGGAAGCCACGAAGCGTATAAGTTCCAACTGGACCGTTCTGAGGAGGTGTCCTCTTAGTCAACACATTGATGTTGCATTCCTTGTAGCCGTGGGTTTCCTTATCAAGCATTTTTTCTGGGAACCAGAATCTTTCAAGATAAGTAATGCCAGGTTGAACGCCAGTTGTGTTGCGGCAGATTGCACGGATCTTTCCACGTTTGGACTCGACCCATACCCAATCGCCGTTCTTAACACCATACTTCTCGCAGTCGACAGGGTTAACCCAAATTTCTGGGGCAGGATAAATTTCTCTCAGATATGGAATATTTCTCAACGTGCCATGGTGGTACATCGGGAGACGTCCGCTAGTTATAACTAGTGGATATTCCTTGCCAACATCGTTGAACGGATTTTCTGCTGGTACTGAGTAGAATGGCAATGGATCATAATCGATCGAAGCAGGCTCTACATCGTCGTCCAGTGCGTATGGTTTACCAGTTCTTGCCAGAGTGATATATCCATCGCAATAGACTTCGATCTTCTTAGACGGGGTACCGAAGCCTTTTGGCTTGCCAGTCTTCGGATCGATTTCCTTATAGACGTAATAAGTATTCCACTTATCGTATGGTAGGAACTCGATAGGCTGTTTTTCAAGGAATTCTTTCCAAGTCATTCCGAATGGTTCGAATTTCTTGTCAAGAAGTTCTTCCATGGAGTCCCAATAAGCAAGGTCATCGCCCATGAAGTTAGGATCGCATGCACGTTGACAATTCTTATGACCTAGTTCTGCGCAACGTTTGGCAAGTTTTGACCACCACAATGTCTCGTCTTCAGTTTCCCATAAGTGGACGACTGCCTGACGGCCGAACACCATATTTAGATGTTCGATAGGAAGGTCTGTTTCAAGCCATTCTCTTGCTGGTAGAAGGATATCGGCGAACTGCGAGAAGCTTGTCGGATACATATACATGTGGACAATCAACTCCATGTTCTTTGCGCCTTGTTCCCAAGCAGTAGCATCAGCAACTACACCAAATTTATTGCCTGATCTTTCCAGCCAAACTTTTGGCATGTATGGGTTACCCGTTCTCATCGCTTCAAGAACAGCAGGTGGCGATGATGCATCCCACTGATAGAGGCCTTTATGTTCCTTACCGCCTAGTTTCTTCTTCAACTGGCCTTTCGGGAGCAGTTTCGGAGCCGAGCCGATGACGCAACCGACTTCTAGGTTAATGGATACAGGCAGATTTTGAATCAAGGCACCCGGGCATTCGATGTTGCCTCTTAATGCATTCAGAATAACTGAACCCATAGCTGCTTCAACCGAATTCGGGTTCTGGTCAGTTGCTACGCCTAAGCTGATTCCGCCTGGACCGCTGCAGTAAATCTGAATTGCTTTTTCAATTTGTTTTGGATCAAGCCAGCATTCCTTGCCAGCTGCTTCCAATGTCCAAGGTTCCGCTCTTTCTCTAAGGAGACGGAAAGCAGTTTTGTAAGTCTTGCCATTGACAACGTGTTCGCCGTCAAGTTCGACATCAAGATTGTCATCCCATGGATAGGGAAGTGGCTTCATCGAGTTAGTCTTCTTATCCCAGACTACACGGTCGTATTCGCCGCCTTCTCCAAACACATCTTTAGCTTTGAGTGCAAATTTTGTGTCAGTATCGACCAGATATGGACAATTCGTCCATTTCATGACGAAGTCATGATCATAGAGGTCGTTATCGATGATGTATTTCACCCAAGCCAGCATAAGTGGCACGTCAGTGCCTGGTCTTATTGGCAGCCATACATCTGCCTTGGCGGCATCTGGAATAAACCTTGGATCGATAGAAACCGTCTTAATGCCTTTGGCTCTTAATTCGGCCATACCAAGGCCACCAGCGGCAGGGTTGCTAAAGCAAGGATCGGTTCCCCACAGTACCATCTGAGTAATAGGGGAATCTTTTTTATACATTTCCAAGCAAGCCAAGTCAGCAATACTTGGTGTGGAAGCAGGACCACCACCATATTGCATATGGTTTGCTAAAGTTCTTGGTAAATAGCACTGGGCGCATCCGGGTTCGAAGAAGTTTGGAGTTCCCAATGCATTCGCTGCACGACGTACGCTTAAAAAGTGGGGGTTACCACCGCCACCAGTGGAAACAAGAACGTACTCGGCGCCATATTTGTTCGTAACATCGCAGACTTTCTTGGCAATTGTATCAATTGCTTCTTTCCAAGAAATGCGTTTCCATTTGTTATCGCCTCTTTCGCCAACGCGAATGAGAGGATATTTATTTCTATTGGGGTGATAGACGGCTTGAATGCCCGATAGTCCCTTGGCGCAGACTGCACCTTTGTTTATAGGACTTTCTGGATTTCCTTCAATCTTAACGATACGACCGTTTCTTACATGTGCAAGAACTGCGCAGTTATGGATGCAGGCTTTGCAGAGAGTTTTAACTATCTTTGTTTCATCTTCTGGAGCCTGAGCTGTAGCAGCTTGGGCCGGAGCGGCTTGTACTAGGCCGCTTGGTAATTCCGTTAGCGCAACTGCCGCACCTGTCATGGCAGAAGCCTTTAGGAAACTCCGTCTGTTGAGGATGGAAAGATCCATTTAGTTCTCCAGGTAATGGTTATTAACAGTAAAAGAGGCAGACCGGACATTCCCGTTCGGTAGTTTGGAAAAGCCTTGGGGTCAGCTTTCTTTTACAACGGCATCATGGGGTGAAACCGTTAAAACTAGGATACTTAATTTGGGTGTATGAAACAAGTCCAAAAATCTGGCTTCTCCATTCGTCTTTTTATACAGTAGGATGAGGAAGCGCAATTAGAATTAATGATCTTATAAAAATATTC
>JAJPXW010000193.1 GCA_021205255.1 Burkholderiales bacterium | reverse complement strand
GCACAAGGCATCCTTACTAGCTGATAAAGGCAGTAACCAGGAGGAAATCAAGTGCTGGAAAGTCAAAGTTCAAAAAATACATGGACACAAGGCTTGTAAGAAGAATATTGCAACAAGTATGGCTGGCCTGGTGCAAAGCTTGTGAAGAAGGCGTGTGCGAAACTAATAAGGATTCGAGTTTTATAAGAAATTTAGGGAGTACCGAAAGAACAATATTTAGGACATCCCAGAAACCGGCTATGGGAAATAATTTTCTGCTAGCAGACAAGCCATTCTATGGGAACTTAAAGAACGGTCGAACCAATCTTATTAAAGGCTATAAATTCGTGTGATTCAGTCCTGGCTATTAATTTTACACACGCCTTTGTTTGCCAGCTTCAATTAGTACCACAATTGTCAAGAAAGGCAATTATAGGTTTAAGCATTGTAAAATTCTAAAAATTTTACACACAGTCCTACGAGCCCAAATTGTATATTCACTACCAAACGGCCAACGGTGTGGAATATGCCGTCTTGGCCAAGAGCTTGAGAAAAGGCAAAAAAGTCATTCGCAAAAGTGTCAACCTCGGCCGCGTAATCGATAAAAATAAAAAGATTTTCAGAAATCGTGAAAGAGGCTATTTTGTCTATGATTTAGCAACCAACACCTACAGCGTCCCTCCAAAAGATTTTGACGCACCCAAATCTCTTGAGAGAAGAAAATCCGTGCCTCCTAGTACCCTCCACTTCGGAAGTACTTTCGTGCTCCACTCACTTTGCGAAAAATATGGAATTGCCGATATTGTTAGACACGATCTTGGTGTAGCCAATCCTGATAGCTTTCTCGCACTTCTGTACTACTACATCCTCTCAAAAGATGCCAATAGCTATGCTGAACTTTGGTACGAAGGAAACTATGTCCGATATTTACTACCTCATGCAAAGTTGGATAGCACTGAGGTCAACGCACTTCTTGAGGAGGCTGGAAACGAATATATAAAGGACCGCTTCTTCAAAGCCTACCTAGACTTGTTTCCGGAATTGAAGCAAGGTGAAGCAGTCTTGATCGACACCATGGGACTTCCTAATGCTAGCCACTTCCCCTTGGTGTGCCTTAGAACAAAAAACGGTATGACTGCGATGATAGCGAAGGTCGCCTACGTAACTAAAGTTGAATCCAAATTGCCCGTCTTCTATCAGCCTAATCTAGACTGCATTTCTGACAAAACAGTTTTTCGCAATTTGCTGGAGGATATATCCGCATACGACATGGATATAAAAGAGGCAGTCGTAGACGTAGACTGCAGCAGCCTTGAGAAGCTTAAGGAATACTTTGACATCGGCAGCGACATTTTATTGAGACTATCACCAAACTTGAAGCTCTACAAGGAGGCGGTCCTTGAAGCCAGCCCTGAACTTGAGTTGGATACAAACTGCGTTGTCCGACCAAAAAAAATCTTGTACATCGCTGAAGTAGAGCGAATGATTAAAGCTAGGAAGGTATATTTATACGTAGGGCTAGACCTGAACGAGCGTGTCGTGCAATCCATTTATTTAGTCACTCCTAAGAATGGGAAACTCGATGCATTTGAAGTGAGCCACAAATTGAAAGAAAGCGGAAAGTTCGTCATTCTTTCTACCCGTCGCTTACAGAAAAACGATGTGGTCGCCTTCTACTTAAAGAGATTTGAAACAGAACAGCTCTTCGAAGTGGAAAAGAACTATGTGAAGGCACTACCTCAAACCATCCAATCGGAAGAAGCCTTCAAGGGTCATTTGCTCCTTAGTTTCATTGGGACAGTAGTGAAGGCGTTAATCGACCAGCAACTAAAAAAGAGTGCCATCCATAACGACACACAAGTAATTAAAGAGGAATGTGTGGAGAAATGCAGTGAGGAAGCACCTGAACTTAATCGCATTGACATGTTTAAACATCTGGATAATCAGGGGTGCATCTGTTATGGAAGGAAACTAATTCCAGATGTGCCAAACAAGCCGATCAACGAAATCTACAAATCCCTCTACATTGATTCGCCAAAACAGATCCAGATCGGAAAGAATGGACAGCTAAAAGTTGTAGAGAAGAATTAGTCTCAGAGTTAACCAAGTACAGAAAAGAGCTCAGAATCAAACACAGACACTGAAGCTCTTGGTAGTATTAATTTCGAAAAACTTACTTAGCTTCTTTTGCTGGAACCGGGTAAATGACGTTATTGATTTCCTGTACTGTTTCAACAGGGATTTGCCATGGGTTAGAGCCTTTCACGCCAGAGGCAAACGTCAAATCAATCCCAAAAAGTCCACCAGCCAAGCGAGTAATGCGACCGGCATTTCCACTTGCAGATGCAATAATTGGATATTCAGGATGCTTGTTTGGCATTGTTAAGCTACTGGTGGAATTTAAGAATTCGAGGTATCCTAGAACACCTAGCTTCAAGTTTCCACCAACAGCCTACCCGTTCCAAGCGGGGATCAACCCCATGGATTGCTCCAATAAGGTATATAGCCCGCCCTTACCGGGATGTTCACCGCTCTTGCGAGCGGCTCGATGGTTCGAAGCTTTCCCCTGCCGCGGGTACCGACTCCCATCGTGGATAACGCCTGGTCCATTGGTGCTACGCGGTAGCTAGAAGCCGAAGCATTGCTTCATTGAAATTCCCTCCTTCTTCATTAGCGCTATTTTTCTGTCCTGCAATTCCCGGAACCTGCTGAAGTTTTCTACGCACGCCAGCCTATCGGGCCTTGCACCGGAAGGGTCCGAATGCTTGATGAGGAACGCTGAGTACAAGTCCCTTTGCACCTGGTAGCCGACTATTGCCTTGATGCGTTTCGACAACGGCACTTTCTCGTAGCCGTCCGTGTCGTGGCGGTACTGGCTTGCCCTGAACTTGAAGGGGGCGATCCACTGGACCGCGCCTCCCAGGGCCTCCACCTTGCGCAGCAGGATGGCAAGGAACTTCGCGGGGGCCCGGTTGAGTACCGTGCGGCCGAGCCTCTTCCTGCGCTTGAACTTGTGGATGGTCTTCTTTTTGCCGTCTTTGCCGGCGACGACGCTTTCCTTTTCCGACCTTTCCGTTTTCTTAACGCGGCGCGCCATGGCGGCAAAGTTGTTCTCCTCGATAAGGAAAGTATCAGCCGCTGCCGTCATTTTGTTGGTCAGTTCGGTGTGGGACCTCTCCACATAGGTAGATTTGCGGCGGAATAAGTCGCGCAGCTCCCAGCGCAGCCCGATGTAGTGGTTGGTGAAGCGCCAGGACTTGATTCCTTTCCTGACCGTGCCGTCCTCGTTGTAGTTTTCTGGGTTGGTGGCGCGCTTGGACATCTCCATCTGGCGCTGGACCTTGGCGATGCGCTTGTCGAACTCCATAACGGCCGGCGCAAGCTCTTCTAGGAAGACGGCGTCTTCGGCGACTGCCGCCACCGTTGACACGCCGGGATCAACTCCCATGCGGCCTTTCCCCAAAGTTCTCCCATTTTGGGGAGCGTCGCCCGCAAGCACAACCTTCGCGTAGTAGTGGAAGCCGTTGCGGAAAGGCAGGCGCTCGATTTCTCAATGCCTGACGACCCGGTTTTTGTCCACGCCTTTGCTCGTATCCTGGCGAGCTTCGCACAAAGCCTCTTCGA
>JAJPXW010000092.1 GCA_021205255.1 Burkholderiales bacterium | reverse complement strand
TCGCATTATTAAGGGCTTCTGTATTCTTTCTCTGATTGTTTGATAACTCAGTTTTGGATAATTGAACAGAACTTAGCAAAGTAGAAATGAAAGGGACTTGCCTCAAAATCTTTCTCCATATCTAGAAGTAGCGTACGACTCGAAAATTGGATGAACTCCGGCTTATTGCGGAATGTGAAGGCAACAGCAATTTCGGGCTGGAGTTCTTCTAAAAAGAACGGAAGATTTGGCGCCTACTCTTCAGAATCTTTAGGCAAGGTCATATAGTATGAACCTTTCAACATTTGCTCCAGTTCCTTTTCAGCAGCCTGTCTACCGGTTTTTGCCAGCTTTGGAATCAATGCATCTAAAACCCTAACTATTGCGATCATTGCATCAGTAATCATTATCAGCTGCTGAGACAACCCCGATCTGTAATCAAAAGGGTTCAGATTGTTTATGAAATCATTAATGAATTGAGAAAGCTCTGTAAGTGACTTATAACCGTAATCACCCCAGAAAGTTCTGGAGTATCTTTTTGCAATTCTAGACAGTCGGCAATCTAATTCCTTGGCTCTATAACAATATCGATAGCGTCTTGTAGCTCTTTGCCAATCCCATGAAAGGTCTCCCAGGGGTTTGGGAAGTCGGAATAGTGGTAGTAGAACCTAAGGAAAAGAGCTTGTTGCTCGTCAATGATTTTTAGCACACCATCAAGGTTTCGAAACTGTTCTAGAGCTTCACCCAAAACTTCTAGACGCTCTTTCTGTAAGGCCGTAGCCATATTCCTACCTACAACTACAAGCTATTGACAGATATTGAAATTTACACCCACACTAAGTTTGTTTCCTAAAGCAAGTTAGATCAATTGGTCGCAAGAAAGACAAATGATAGGAACCAGAGCCCATTGGACTTAAAAGACGATCCCAAAGAAAACGGAGAGAAGCATAAGCGCCAATCCAAAAGCAAGGATCAGTAAGGCCGCATTAATCAAAACACATAGGAGATTTACGCAAAAGTAAAGAAACAGGCTAAACCACCTCCCATCTTTCCAGGCGCGGAGCATGTTTGGCCACATGAATATCGGCACAAAAGGACGATTTGTCCACCTAGTCTTTTCAGCAAGCTCTATATAGTCGTCATTTAGATTTTCCCAGAAATACCAGACCCAGCTTGCAACCCAGACAATTCCAAAACCAATTGCGATCTTCCACCACATGTCGTTCTAGAAAAAGAGCCCAAAGATTAAATATAAGGTTTGCAATTTTTCAACGCCTAATGCTCTGAAGAATTACAAGACCTTACCATCGACTAATAGTCAGATGTCTTTGGATTTTAGGACACAAGAAAAGTGCTATTTCCTACTGCTCTGCTCTTCTTCAGAGTTTGTCGAGTCAGAGTCCGCATAATTAATTAGAGTGCCCTCGGTATCTATTCTAAGAAGACCTCAAACAGAGCACATATTGGATTCTTTTACATCCAAATTTCCAAGTCGGGATATCTTTTAGTAATCCAAACCCAAAACCTTTTCCAATCTCCTTCCTGAAGTGCACTTTTCAGATAGCTGAGACTATTTGATATCCAAATCCAGCTCATAGCGCCAGCGATCTTTTACAAAACCTGGAATATTCTTGTTTATCTTTGTTTTCGGAATGAAAGTTGGAATAAGTCCAATCCTTATTTCATCCTGACTTTCCTGAGGGAGAGTATTAATAATTTCATAAATTGTATCGGCATACGATTTCAGAAGCTCTTTTAATGCATTTGCAGAGTCATTTAAATTTATAAAGCAACTATCCTTAAGTCTTTGTCTCCACTGAGGTAATAGTCCATTTTCCACATCATCGGCCCACTTTCTTTCCGCATCTGCTTTCACTATTGCATCCTTAACTGTTTGCAGCGTAGCAAAGCAACTGACCCCAGGAGTTTCGTCCATAGTCCAGCCAGGATATCTTTCGAGCCATTGCATCGCCTTTTCTATTCTTTCCATTACCATTTCGTGCAATAGCTCATAGGTAGGTAGGGCCTTTCTAAAAATTCTTGCCGCGTTTTTAGGAGCTCCATCCTTGAATAACTGTGTTTTTAGAGAAGGTTCCGTTGCCAGCAAGTCTAGCCCGCAGTAAGCTGCTAATGGACCCATTAGTAAGAAGCGAAGCTCCACCTGCGCTAGGATCGCCTTCTGGGCATCAGCTATTTCTTCTTCTGGTGAAAGAGGAACTTTAGCCAATTCCCTTTTAAGAACCGATTCTGATCCCTGTGGTCCAGAATCCACTGATGGATTTATTTGTTTTCCAAACTGTTTTATCAGATGATAAGGAACTTTTGGATTGTCCTTAAGGACAATCTTCGTTTCCTCTTCCCATAAATTCCGTAAGCTAGGCCTGTCACTATCTGGAAGCGTATTAATCAAGCGTCCAGCTTTTGCATCGAACATTTTGGATAGTTTTCTAAGTTCGCCGAGGGCAACTCCTAATCTTACAATGGCAATTTTGAGAGTGTCATAAGGATTTTGTCCGGGTGGAAGAGGGGGTTTCTGACAACCCAACTTTAACAATTTAGCTGTTCGAAAACCTCCTTTTGCCATGTCCAACGCTTCTTTCATGCGGGTACCGTATTTCGCATGAGATTCCAACCACCTTTCAATTTCTGCAAAATCTGATTCAATCCTTTCCACCACTTTTTCATAGGGTGGAAAACAGTCCCGAATCTGTTTTGCCTGACCAGCTCCTGAAAGCATGTAGAAAGGAATATGCGGCCCATAGCACTGTTCGTAAGTTCGCATGTCCATGGAGACGCCAGGGATCTTCTCAGCAGGATAATTTCTGAAAGGCAACGTTCCGTCTGGCCTTTCCTCCAATTGATTAGGCAACGTCCCTTCTTTGGCCATTTTCTGATTTTGATAGTAGACAGTGTCTGCCATCAAATGACCTGCAAACGGCACTTCTACTAAATGTCTGAGTTCGGCCAAAATGTGTCCTATCTTGGCGAAAGCTTTAAATTCTTCTAGATTCTTCTCTGTTTTATCTTTGCGTTCCGCCATAAATCGTCATCTCCTTGTTTAATTAAACCTAGTGGGCTATTGCTTAGCTTCTCATCATTTTCAGGAATGTCGGCTTTCTTCAATATTACAGCCGATGTGTCAGCTCACACTGAGGAGTAGAAGCGTCGATTATCAAAGTAAGAAATTAAGTCATCGGTTCCTGGTCCTGGTTTGAGTTTCGATAGAAGTTGACTATTCCCAAAATTTCCAAATTCACAAAATTTCTGGAAAAGCAGTTAAGGTGATCAAAATTGTCCGCGAAGGTTATTCTTTCCACAATTTCACAAACGTCTCACCTTTCATTACCATTCCATTTAATGCTTCTACTTCAGTATGACTTTAGCTCCGTTCGTTCCTTCTTCCACAAGAAACATTTCAGTCAATTAAGTCCATCGGCATGCCTCGCTACGAGACCGTCGAGCATTTATTAAAATAGGGGAAGAAGCCCTCTACTCAAAGCTCGATCAAACTTCAGTTGTTATTCAGCAACAATATAAAATTACCAAAGGTAGTTACATAACAAAAGTCCAAGCAACCAACGCTTCCCTGTTACCAGTTATTCAAATCGGACTACCCACTTTCTACC
>JAJPXW010000040.1 GCA_021205255.1 Burkholderiales bacterium | reverse complement strand
GTTGAATACATCTGATAGCCAACTTCTTATATTGCTCTTCAATTTGATCTCGCACTTCTTCGGCCGCCACTCCAAGCTGTCTTGAGGCTATTAACTTCTGCTGTAAAGCTCTTTGTAAATCAAGTTGCCTAAATATTTGTTCAGTCTCTAACCTAGCCGACTCAATTGAAGTTCCTAAGCCATGAGCCTCCTGTAAAAGTTCCTCGTATATATTTTTTTCTTCAACTACGGAAAGCTCGACTTTTATCTGCTGGCGGATCGATTCTATCTTGTTGTCAAATTCCTTCGGAGACATCCTTTGTAATGTCGCTACAACATCGCTCATGGTTGAGCCGTCATCGGCTTCCGCATAAAGTAGAGACAGGAACTTGTGGATAGCTCTTTCGTATTCATTGGTCTCATCCGTTAAGTAATCCTCCAATTGAGAGCCAACTTCTAAAGCCAATTGTGGATAAAAAAGGAAATTTCTTAGTAAGTCTCTTAATAGATTTGTCTCAGTAGGAGCTTCTCTTGGACCAGTACTTCCCGTACCTATCCTCATAGGATCGAAACGCTGTTGGTTATACCAACTGTTTCTATTGAAATAGCCGTTTTGGTTACTTCGGTTAAAGGATACAAAACGTTTTGGTTGAGCAGCAATGGCTTTTGCTGAGATGCCAAGCTTCTTGGCAAAGGCTTCAGTCTCCGTAATATTGGCTGCTTTCACTAGCTGTTCAAATAGAACGGCTCTAAAAGTAAGTCTCTTTACTTTCTCTAGGAGCTCTATTCCTCTGGCCATAAAAATATTTTTATCTTCACCAACGCTTAGATTTAGGCCTTCGGAAATTGAGGAGATAAGAAACTCAGATAAGGGTTTGGCTTCTTTAAGGAACTTTTCAAAGGCAGCCGCTCCATTATTCTTGCTATAGCTATCTGGATCTTCGCCTTCTGGATGAAAGACAGACCTGGCTTTCTGCTGGGCTTGCAAATTAGGCAGACAATGCTCCATTGCATGCCGGGCAGCTTTTCTTCCAGCGGTGTCGCCATCAAACGAGAAAATAATCTCGTCAGTAAGTTTCAAGAGCTTTTGGACGTGCGTCTCGCGAATTGCAGTGCCAAGTGGTGCGCAAGTTTCTTCAAAACCAGCTTGCGACATCTGAATCACGTCCATCTGCCCTTCGACTACAATTGCTCTCTTTTTGGCCCGTATTGCCCTAAGCGCCTCATACAAGCCAAACATTTCATTGCCCTTCTGAAAAAGTTCAGTGTCACCTGTATTAATGTACTTCGGCTCTTCACCGGTCATTGTTCTGGCACTAAAGGCAATAATCTGTCCTCTAATATTCTTAATTGGAAACATCAGACGGTTTCTAAAGAAGTCAAACGGAGTTCCACCGTTTTTGCCTTCTTTTTGCAGACCTAAGGCAATGAAGTATTTGCTTTGAATATTAGGGAAGGCTGCCGACAATGTCCTCCAACTGTCAGGAGCAAAGCCAAGACCGAATTTCTCTATTGTTTTCCTGGTCAATCCCCTATTGGTAATGTACTGCATCGCCTTTGGATTGTCCTGCAGTTTGATTTGATAGAGTTGCTGGGCTTGAAGCATAACTTCGGAAAGCTTAGGAGCATCGCTATTTCGCGGTCTAGACGAACCATCGTATTTGACCGGCATTCCGTATTCGGCAGCTAATCTCTCAACAGCATCGACAAAGGAAAGACCTTCGTACTCCATGATGAATGAGAGCGCATTGCCGGATTTACCGCAACCGAAGCAGTGATAGAACTGCTTATCTCTATTGACAGAGAAACTTGGAGTTTTTTCGTTATGAAATGGACAACAAGCCCAGCCGTTAGGGCCTTTAACTTTTAAAGGCACCCTTCTGTTAACGACCTCGAATACGTCGGCTCGGTCAATCAGTTCTTTAATGAAGGAAGAGGAGATTCTTGCCATAGTCAAACTTTTTTGTTGATTCTAGCAAGGAGACTTCTAGGGCTTAACCATAAAAAAAGCCTCCGTATGAGGGAGGCCTGTATTACCTTTTTGCTTGAATCCTATTTGGCGAGTTTTGCCTTAAGAATTGCGGAAACCTTACCCATGTCGGCTTTACCAGTAACCTGGGGCTTAATGATTCCCATAGCTTTTCCCATGGAAGACATTCCGCTTAAGCCGGACTCCTTGAGGACCTTGTCTACTAGAGCCTCTATTTCCTTATCGTCCAACTGTTTTGGAAGCTACCCTTCCAAAACCTTTATTTCGTTGGCTTCTTTATCGGCCAGATCCTGCCTTTTACCCGCAAGGTATTGTTCAACTGAATCTTTACGTTGTTTGATCATCTTAACGACGATCTTTTCTATATCGGAGTCGTCAAGCTTTTTACGTTCGTCGACTTCTTTCTGTTTCATTTCGGCTAAAAGCATGCGAATGGTGCTGAGTCTAGCTGCTTCGTGAGCACGCATAGCATCTTTCATGTCGGATGTGATTCTTTCACGTAGTGTCATCGTATGGTTCTCAATACCAGGGGAGAAGGCTATTAGATTTAGTAGAGCTTCTTCGGAAGCATCATGCTGCGAAGGCGTTTGTAATGGCGCTTGATAGCGGCGGCTTTCTTGCGTTTGCGTTCAGCAGTTGGCTTCTCATAAAACTCGCGGGCTCTCAATTCAGTAAGGAGTCCGCTCTTTTCTATTGTGCGTTTGAAGCGACGGAGTGCTACCTCAAACGGCTCATTCTCTTTAACTCTAATTGTGGGCATCTAGCACCTAAACCTCTAAAAATTTACTTAGGAATAATGTGTAATTTGTTTTATGCTCCTGACAGGCACAGCAAAGCTACATGTCAGAGGCATGGAAAGTGTGCAATTCTAATGCAAATTTTTATCCAATTTGTTGATTGTGCATATATTTTTACCGTTTTACATAAACACCCAACATTTCCCTTATCAGAGCTATTTCAGAAAAGGCTTATGTACGCAAGCATTGAAAATATCCAATAAAAGTTTATTAGTGATGACCCCAGTAATCGGGTTTAGCTTTATGCAAAAGAAGGTCTTTCTTCATGTGTTACTAAACGCCCTAAATAATTTGCCTTTAATGTGCCCTGAGTAGAAAGAAATAAAAGCTTCATCAGTAGAGCTTCCTTTGGGATAGCACCTTAATTCCAAGTTGCACTCTCTTTCCCGACATTAAATTTCTTGCCTTTAAGGCTTTGGAGGAATTTCTTCCAGGCTGTTTCGAGTCCGAGATAGTTACTATTAAAAGCAACTTTAACTGTGAAAAGCCTAGTTTTAAATTCGCAACAGAATCATTTAACAATTAACGCCAATTGCAAGGCCTTCGTGATTTTTCGTTATATAGAATATCAAAGCTTTATAAGAGATATTCCACTATTCCTTCACTATCAACAATAGATTTTGCCATTCTGCCCTATAAAAAGGAACACTCAACATTACAATTGGCTGCATCACTTCGATAGGTACTGAATATGGATAATTTTTTAGAATCTTCAGGTCTTAGTAATCTTGTCCTTATCTTGGCTCAATTACTTAATCTCTTAATTTATTTGGTCATCGGGTACTTCGTTGTGCGCTTCGTCTACCGCCAAATAAAAAAGACAAAGACTAAGCATCAGATAAGAC
>JAJPXW010000197.1:1968-3627 GCA_021205255.1 Burkholderiales bacterium | reverse complement strand
GTGCAGGACAGTGGACCATAGAGGTCTCATCTCCTTCAGAATACTGAATAGGGCCCCTGTGGCTGTGCTCCTCCATAAAATGCCTAGAGTGATATCCTCGACCCTGACAGAGAAAGACGGGCTTGCCGCCAAAGATTAAGCATCCCGAAGACAATGGCTACTGCCATAACGTAAAGACGCCGGGATATGAGTTTCTTAAAGAATTGGAAATATCCATTCCCATGCAGAAAAAAGAAGGGGGACGAGTCCGATATTGGAGGCGTTAAATAAAAGGCTGGTGGCAGTTCCAGGAAGCATGTCCGACCCTGATGCCCAAAACGTCCAAGAGGACAGCAACGCAAGAATACTGACGTATAGCCTACGATTCGTTAGAACCAAAAGTTGTGAAGTTTTTAGACTATCTGCTCCACGCAAATTCTAGCGTGTTTAAAAGCTCTTTTCTTGCTGTCACTGCTTAAAAATGAAGAATAGAAGCTTAAAAATGAGAGTATGGTCGGATGGTTTCAATAAATAGCTTATTAACAGCTTCTCGGAGCTTTCTTGTGTACCTCAGTTTGGAATCAGTACCGCCTGCAGCAACATAGGCATCGTAATTACCATTAATAGTCACTTCATCGCTTCCATTCCAGGCTTCTTTAGTAGCTTGTAAGGCTAACTCACTTACATGCCATTCCTGTGCAAACTCTTTCATCTTTGTGTCTTGAAGATCTCTAATACGCTCTTGCACTTCTTCGGTGATGTCTTTGCCAACAAAGTCTTGAGGATTCATTTTAATTTCGAACCATAGTTGTTCTACGATTTCTCCAATTTCTGGATGGTTTGCTTTGTAGTTATCAAGATATTTTCCAATCTTTTCTTCGATACCTTTACTTGGTATATCTGGCAAGTTATCTTGCACATGAGCCTGTATCAACTGCATCAGATAGCTATAGTTAACTTCAATGAGTCTAATGGATTCAAGTTCGTGACCAAGATCGACTTCTATTGGAGGCAAATCGGGATCTCCACCTGATTTGTTTGTTAAGAGTTTACGTAGATCTTCCTTCCTGTTTTGGTAATGACCGGTATATTTACTTAGTTCTTTAAGATCAATACCTACAAGATCCTTAATGTTGTTTGGATCATAGGCATCATAGGTTGCTATCGAACTAAAAAGATGATCCACTTGTTGATAGGCAGATACAAATTTTGTTAAAAGCTCTATTTCACCTGGAAGTTTCATTGCATCTTGTGGAGTAGGTGCGATTTCCAGAAGCTTTACAACTGCTTTCTTTAACTTTTCAAGGATTTGTTCCCAGGTAGGAGCAGATACTTCCGCCAATCCACCATGCGAGTATAGCAACAAGGCTTCATCTATTTTCTTTTCATAAGCGGCCGGATACTGAAGTGTCACAACTTGGCCATATTTCTTAATTGGGACAAACTTACGGTTAGTTCTCGAAAAGGCCTGGATTAAATGCTGAGGAGCCATTGGAGGTCTATCAA
Organism: Burkholderiales bacterium; assembly: GCA_021205255.1. Taxonomy (GTDB): domain Bacteria; phylum Pseudomonadota; class Gammaproteobacteria; order Burkholderiales; family Burkholderiaceae_F; genus JAJPXW01. The sequence continues at coordinate 2,142 of JAJPXW010000197.1, read as the reverse complement.
GAAAAATTGTTGAGAGCGGTGGCGCATCAAATCCCGTTAGCAGTCTATCTACCACGATAACTAGATCAATCTGCTCCTCCCACTCTTTATATGCCCCTGCTCCTCTTGCAATTCTTTGATTTAAATCAGCGTTGTAAGCTCCAATGTTTTCTATATCGGCACTAGCTCTAGGAA
>JAJPXW010000197.1:0-1958 GCA_021205255.1 Burkholderiales bacterium | reverse complement strand
CGGCTAGAGAGGCTTCCATTTCTTTTTTATTGACTTGGTCTCCTTCACCGTTTTCACCAAGGGTATAAGTAATAGCTACCTTCGGGAAGTCAGGAAGCAAAGCCTTTACTCTTTCACTGACTTTGCCACTTTCCTTATACGCTTTAAATTCTTTATAGTAATCTTGAGCTTGTTTAATACTTGAACAAGTAAGAAGAGCGCAAAAGGCATCTCCAGGCTCTGAGTCAAGCCTCATTTTGCCAATACTATTAGGTCCACAGATATATTGAACAACCTGGTTATGGTGCTCTTTTGTTCCATAAATATCCACACCACTCTCGGTACATTTTTTTATGACAGCATCCTCAAGTTCTATTGCTGTCATCTCTTTCATTTCCTTTTCTTCAAGAAGCCTATGTTCAGCTGGTATTTTGCGCAACTCCTCTATGCTTCTTCCTAGATTGTGAATTTGAAATCCAAGTACTGACTCATCGGCTAAGGCCTCTTTAATCGTATATTGGTGGAGGCATGGACCATAAAGTTCTTCTGTAGTTTGGGGAAGATTTCCAAATGCTGCTCGTTTATTTTCCACAAAGATTGGCGTGCCTGTAAAGCCAAACCAGAGAGATGAAATGGGGAAGAAATTTTCTATAGCTCTTTTTGTTTGAGGGGAGACTGTTCTATGACACTCATCAATAACAAAAGCAAGCCTTTTGCTCCGAAGAATCTTTTTTAGCCTTTCAACGCCGGGCTTTGGATTTTCAGCCGTACATTTGCGAATGATGTTTTGTAATTTTTGAATTGTTGTGACGATGGCTATTCGTGCTTTACTAGTAAGTTTCCGTTCTAAATCCCAAGTACTATTCGTGTCGTCCACATCAATGTCATCGTTTTCAGCATAAGACTTGAAGTTATCTGAGGTTTGCCTATCAAGATCTCTTCTATCAATCAAAAACAAAGTCTTGTCGACAGAAGGAATATCTAAAAGATTCTTAGTGACCGTATAAGAAGTTAACGTCTTTCCAGACCCTGTTGTATGCCATACATAGCCTGATTTACTCTCTTTTGCAGCTTGCCGCACTTTTTCAATTGCATGAACTTGATATGGTCTCAAAAGAATCTGACGTTTCCTGTCGCTATCAAGAACAGCAAATTTGCCGACCATTTCATGAGCCATAGGAATATTTAGAACATATTTAGCAAAATCCTTTAAGTTTTCGACTGGCTGATTGTGTTCGTCCACCCACCTTATCAAGAATTCCTCCGACATGTTTCCGCTTTTATCGGCGGCAATGTAACGAGTTCCAGCTTCATTGGAGACCACAAACATTTGTACAAAACCGAATAAGCCTCTGAACTGACCGTCCTTGCAGTAGTCATTGATTTGTCTAAAGGCATCCATATAGGGATGATGGTTATTCTTAAGCTCGACATGGATCATAGGAACGCCATTGATAAGTAAAGTAACATCAAAGCGTCTAATTTGATTTATGTCAGTTGACCAATACTGATTAATTACTTCATAGGAAGATGTTCCGCCTGCAATTTCTCGGCTATTGATAACCATCAAAGTGACTTTACCTAGAGTAGCATCTTCACGTTCCAAAGTAATCTGAGCAACTCCATGCTCGCCTGCCAACCACAAGGCTGCGTCATAGGTAGTTTTGCTGTTATCAAGCATTATCCCTTTGATCTGCTCAAATTCCGAATCAGTTATGAGTTTGCCTTGCAAAACAGCTAAATTATTTTGGTTTAACTTTTCCCTAAAGTTATCCCACAACTTTGCTTCACTATTTATATCAGGCCGATATGTCCACTGGGACTCACCTTCTATAAGCTGTTGAATTAATGCATTTTCAATTGTTGATTCAAGTATTGGCATGGTAGTTCTAGACGAACATTTGATTTAATAGGGTTTGCTTGAGTTCCTGAAAGAAAAATAACTTTCGCTGATGAAGAGTAATAAGATCGTCTAATTT
>JAJPXW010000334.1 GCA_021205255.1 Burkholderiales bacterium | reverse complement strand
GAAGACTTTCAGAACCCTAACCTAGTTTTAGTATGAGGTCTTATTAAAGCACTCCCAATTGTCCTGAATTTTCTCAGAATAGTAAAGTTCTCAATGGGTTAATAGAAGATATTATAAATGCCTAAGAGATTAAGCGTAGTAGAACTCTTTGAAAACACGTAAAACCTGCAGTCTCACATTAGGGGGTGTTTCCGTAACACTCTGTATATATGCCTATTTATATTTAAGGTGGAAGTGTAAAATATCACCGTTTTTAACTGAAGAAAAATTTTTGCCTTTAAAAGAAGGCGGATTGAACGTAGAGAAGAACCTTAATGGGAAACATCCTCACCAAACTTTTTGGCAGTCGTTACGAAAGACTGTTAAAACAATATCGGCGCAAAGTTGATGTTATTAATAAATTAGAGCCGTCTATCAAAGCTCTTAGCGATGAGGAGCTAAAGGGTAAAACGGTTGAATTCAGAAAGCGCCTAGCCGAGGGAGAGACGCTTGACGATCTCTTACCAGAAGCTTTTGCAGTGGCAAGGGAAGCTAGTTGGAGAGTTCTAGGCCAACGCCATTTCGATGTGCAGCTCATCGGCGGTATGGTTCTTAACGACGGCAAAATTGCTGAAATGAGAACAGGTGAGGGCAAAACTCTAACTGCCGTTCTCTCTGTCTACCTCAATGCGCTTCCAGGCAAAGGCTGTCACATCGTTACGGTCAATGACTACTTGGCCAAGCGTGATGCCGACTGGATGGGTAAAGTCTATAAGTTCCTTGGATTGACCGTAGGAGCTATTCTTACTAACCAGCCTAACGATGAAAAGATCGCTGCCTATGCGGCCGATGTGACATACGGTACCAATAACGAATTCGGTTTTGACTACCTCCGTGACAACATGGAGTTCGATATGAAAAACCGCAGGCAACGTGGCTTGAACTATGCCATCGTTGACGAGGTCGACTCCATTCTTATTGATGAGGCTAGAACGCCATTAATTATTTCTGGACCAGCTGAAGGCGATACTAATGTCTACATTCAAGTAGATAAGATTCCAGCACAGCTCACACGCCAGAAAGAAGAAAAAGGTCCGGGCGACTATTGGGTAGACGAAAAAGCTCATTCGGTCCAGCTTTCAGAATCCGGACACGAAAAAGTCGAACAGATCCTTTCTAAGATGGGACTATTGCCTGAAGGTCAGAGCCTATATTCGCCACAGAACATCATGCTGCTGCACTACTTGAATGCAGCACTACGCGCACATAGCTTATTTAATAGAGACCAGCACTACGTTATTCAAAACGGTGAAATCGTTATCGTTGACGAATTTACAGGTCGTCTCATGCCAGGCCGTCGTTGGTCAGAAGGTCTGCATCAGGCTATTGAAGCTAAAGAAGGCGTCAAGATCCAGAAAGAAAACCAGACTTTCGCTTCTATTACATTCCAGAACTTCTTCCGCATGTACGACAAACTTGCCGGCATGACGGGTACGGCCGATACCGAAGCCTATGAGTTCCAGGAAATCTATGGTTTGGAAACAGTTGTGATTCCAACCCATAAGCAGATGATCCGTGTAGATCAGCAAGACCAGATTTTCCGTTCAGCTGAAGAGAAATATCAGGCTATTTTGAAGGACGTCAGGGAATGTTATTCCAGAGGACAGCCAGTTCTAGTTGGCACGACCTCCATTGAAAATTCGGAATTAATTAGCCGGATGCTTCAGAAAGAAGGTATCCCACATAATGTGCTGAATGCTAAGCAGCATGAAAAGGAAGCCCAAGTCGTCCTAGAAGCCGGTAGATCAGGCACAGTCACTATTGCTACGAACATGGCTGGCCGTGGAACGGACATTGTGCTTGGTGGCGGAATTAGTAAGCACATTGAAGAGATTAAAGATAATCCAGATCTCACTGAAGAGCAGAAGCAAGAGAAAATTAAAGAGCTTCAACAGAAGTGGGAAGAAGATCATGAAAAGGTTGTCTCTCTAGGTGGATTAAGAATTATTGGTTCAGAGCGTCACGAATCAAGGCGTATTGACAACCAGTTAAGAGGTAGATCTGGCCGTCAGGGTGACCCGGGCAGTTCCCGCTTCTATCTCTCAATGGACGATCCACTTCTGAGAATTTTTGCGGGCGACAGAATGAAAGCCCTCATGGATAAGTTGCGTTTGCCACCAGGCGAACCTATCGAATCCAAGATGGTGACCAATTCCATTGAAAGTGCCCAGAGAAAGGTCGAGTCAAGAAACTTCGATATTCGTAAGCAGCTGCTTGAATACGATGACGTAGCAAACGACCAGCGTAAAGAAATCTATACGCTTAGAGATGAGATCCTGCAGAAGAAGGATATTTCCGACGCTGTTAAGGAACTACGTGATGGCTACTTCACCACTTTATTCCAGCACTACATTCCACCAGATACTGTTGAAGAGCAGTGGGATGTAGCCGGACTAGAAAACGTCCTTAAAAATGAATGGCATATTGATATTCCATTAAAGGAGACGCTAGATAAATCCGAAAGCTCTGATGACCAGCAGTTGCTTGACATGGTCATTGAGGCAACGAATAAAGTGTATGACTCTAAAGTTGCATTAGTTGGTAAAGAACCATTTGCTGAATTTGAAAGAAATGTTCTCCTGCAATTCCTTGATCAGCATTGGAGAGAGCATTTAGGCATGCTTGATGTTCTTAGACAAGGCATCCATCTACGTGGATATGCTCAGAAGCAGCCTAAGCAGGAATATAAGCGTGAAGCCTTCGAACTCTTTAGGGATATGTTGCAGCAGATTGGCGAAGACGTAACTCGTGTATTAATGAATGTACAGATTCGTCAGCCAACTCCAGAAGAAATTCAGCAGCAACAGGCCATGCAAGCTCAGCAGCAAGCAGCCCAACAGGCACAAGCTGCTCAACAGCAACGCCAAGCCCAAAGACAGAAAGGCACAAATAGAAAGCAGCAGAAACAAACAGTGGCCGCAGCCGCTATGGCCAATGGAGAAAATCCTTACGCTCACGTAGGAAGAAATGATCCTTGTCCATGCGGAAGTGGAAAGCGCTTTAAAGATTGCCATGGCAAGCTAAAGTAAAAGCTGTTTTAGAACTTCTACTTCTCTATACCTATTAATCCAGAAAACCAGTCCAAAGTGGCTGGTTTCCTGTTATATGGAGATAGAGTCGCAACGCAATTTATTGCGGCTGTAGAATGTTGCCCATACACATTTTCTTACATTAAGGATTTCCATTATGTCCGTGAATCTCAGAGCTCCAAATCCTGAGAAGATTTACCCAGTTTCTGGCGTGGTACTAGGTGTTGCCGAAGCGGGTATTAGAAAGAAAAATAGAAAAGACCTCGTCTTGATGGAATTTTCCACGGGAACTCGGGTTGCCGGTGTCTTTACATTAAATCGTTTCTGCGCGGCTCCAGTTCAAGTATGTCGTAAGCATCTGGCTGAAACTGATGAAATTAGGGCTGTGGTAGTAAATACGGGCATTGCAAATGCAGGTACTGGATTAACTGGACTACATGACGCTGAAGAGACCTGCCAGGCTGTGGCGGACATTTTTAATTGTCTTCCAGAACAGGTTCTGCCTTTCTCTACGGGCGTCATCATGGAACCGTTGCCTATGAAAACACTTCTAGCTGGTCTT
>JAJPXW010000152.1 GCA_021205255.1 Burkholderiales bacterium | reverse complement strand
CCATTAATTGTTGCAGTTTTATAGTCGCTTTCCTATTAAGAACTCCATAGAGCTGCTTCTTTACCCCAGTTATCTATGTTTTTGCTAATTCTCTTAATAGTATCTGCACAAATTTTAGCTAGATTGGTGATGACCTGATTCCTTATTTCTTGTGGAACATAAGTTAAGGTACTTCCATCTCTGCTCACAGCGATCATGCACAGTCCGACTGTCTTTAAATGGTCAGGTACGAACTTAAGGGCTTCCGCAGACTTTTCTACGGCTTCTTGACAAATTTCTTGAGTTCTTAAATTTTCAGGCACTCCTTCTAAAATATAAGCCCAGTCCCAATTCCAATACGACTTCCCACAAGGGCCTTTTTTCATGGCTTTAAGACAGAGTTCTGGAGTCTTGTATTTTTCAGGGATGCCTTTTAGTGCAGTTCCGTGATACCTTAGGGCATAGTCGCAGAATTCTTTTGTTTTAAATTTTTCGGGGATGTGTTCCATTGTTTTGCCATCCCGTTTAACCGCAAGTTCGCATATTTCCTTTGTTAATACGGACTTGGGGATATATAGGAAAAAGTTAATGTCCTGCTGCACTACTCGTTTAGCCATATCCGGAGTTGCGAATTTTTCAGGAACGTCACCAATTTCCCACGCATTATTTTGGACAGCCAGATTACACATCTTTTGGGTTTTGAAGTCATCGGAAATGTCCCTGAAAACCTTTTGGCTATGTCCAATGGCTCTTAGACAAAGTTCTTCATCGATCAACTCCTGTGGCACGTAGTAAATGGCCTCGCCCCAACTATTGACTGCAATTTTGCAAAGCTCTGTAGTCTTTAACGACTCAGGCACATATTTAAGATTCTTTCCCCAAGCTCTTACCATATTTCTGCAGAGTTCTGGAGTTCTGTAAGCTAATGGGATCACGTCCAGATCTGGCATTTCTTCGTAGCGGGTTATCCGTTCCAGCACTTCTACTACTTTTGGATTAGTGTCTTTGGGAAGGTATCCTTTAATTCCTTCAGATTCGGGATCTATCACATCAGGTTTGACGGGATCGTAATAATCGTAGTCTTCACTAATGAGCTGAACTGGTTCACCCAAGTCGTCCATATCATTAGGTTCTTCAAAATCGTCTTCGTCCTCATTTTCGTATTCATCTTCGAAGTCTTCCTCATCATCAGGAAACTCATCGTCATCGAAGTTCTCATCCTCTATATCTAGGCGTTCTTGAAGTTGTCTACTTCGGTAATCTTCCAATTCATGTTGATGCCATGCTCTCCTTATATCAAATAATTTCTCCTGACGTTTGATTTCCTCTTCAATACCTCGTTTAATAAGCTTCTTAGGTACGAATTCCAAAGCCTCTCCATCGGAGTCCCATAAAACATGGCAACATAGGTTCCAAGATCTGTATTTGGGAGGAACAAACTCTATGTTTTTCCATTGTTCAGAAACAGCAAAATTACATATGTCTTGAGATATAAATCGCTCAGGAATCGAAGCGAGGGCTTTTGGGTTTCTGAAAAGTGCCAGTAAGCACATCCTTAAAGTCCTTAATTGTTTAGGAACTCCACCCAAATTCTCCCCGTCCTCAAGAACTGCCCTCTCACACATTTCCTTAGTTTTAAATTTATTTGGAATGTGTTCGAATGCCTGACGAGGATTTTTATTAAACGCGATCTGGCAAAGCTCAGCTGTTATTTCTGATTTTGGGACACTCTTAAGTTCGTATGGATACGCATTAACTAAAGCCTTATAAAGATCATTTGTAAGAAATTTAGCGGGTATATCCCTAAAGTTCCACGGATGTATTCTTACAGCGATATTGCAATCTTCCTGAGTTAGGAGTTGAGAGGGAACAAATGGAACTGCACCTGCATTTTTAATGGCTATGTCACAAAGCTCTCGTGTTCTTAGGTAGAAAGGCACGTATTGCAGATTCCAACCATTCCTTTTTACGGCAATCTCAGCTACTTCAGGAGTCCACTTATCTTTTGGAAAACAATCAAAAAATTCTGGTACTACCTTGAATACAGGTTGTTTATCTGCCATTTTTCTAGCCCCTATACCTACAATTCACTGTCAATTAATTGTTCTGACTCAATGTTAGTTAATTGTTCTATTGATTCCTGCGTCATCTTCAGCCTGAATAAATGTCTGCACTTTTTGGATAGTTTTATCAATCATTTTTAGCCGAAGAGGGCGTGGAATATATTGAAAAGCTCCAAAATCTTGTTGAAGTGCAATTTCGCAGAGTCTTTCAGTTTTAAGTGCTTCAGGAACTGCCTTTAATGATCTCCAGTTTCGATTAACTGCTTTCTCGCACATTTCTACAGTCTTTAAGTTTTCAGGCATATATTCTAGGATAGATACCTTGCTCTCAATTGGCTCGCTTTCCAAAGCCAGTTCGCATATTTCCTTGGTTTTAAGTGCTTCTGGAACCCATTGCAGCGCTTCTCCATAGCACTTGACTGCGAACACACATAACTCTTTTGTTTTGAATCGCTCGGGAACACTTTCCATTCCGTATGAGCTTTTTTCAACTGCGATTTTGCACATTTCGTCAGTTATGCGCTTGTCTGGAACATAGGGAAAAGCTCCGCTATCGGCGTGCATCGCTATGTCACAGATTTCAGCTGTTTTCTTTCTGTCAGGTAGGTATGCCAAACCTAATCCAAAAACCTTTAGAGCGGCCTTGCAAACTTCTGGAGTTTTCTTACTGTCAGGTATATCTTGAATAACAATAGGGAAACGTTCAACAGCCTCTAAGCATAGTTCCTCTGTCAAAAATTCAGGTGGAACAGCACGAATTATTTCGGGATCGTTTTTAATCGCATCGAGATACATTTCGTAAGTTTGGAACTCCTCTGGCACGAATTGGATGTCTGAGCCCTGTTCATTAATGAAGTTTCTACAAATCTCCAGTGTTCTAAATTTTGGCGGAACATCGCTTAGGCTGACATACTCATTGTTTTTTGTCAGCTCGACTAAATAATTAGCGATTAGAGGCTCAATGTCTTTCGGCAAGAATTTTAGGATTGGAGGTTGTTTCCTTTCTTTTGCACCGTCTCCTGCCAATTGTTTCCTATACTCTGCTGGGATTTCCTGGATGACATACGAATTGTCCTCTAAAGCCTTTTCGCAAAGTTCCTTGGTTCTTAGGCTATACGGTACGCTTGCTAAAGCTACACCATCCTGATCAACGGCAATATTTGCAATTTCGGAAGTAATGTATGGCTCTGGGATCCAATAAATCGCTTTCCAATTGTTTTGCACAGCTTTCAAACATAAAGAAGGAGAACGAAGTTGGGGAGGGACAAACCCAAGTGCCTCACCGCTCTGCTCGATTGCTATCATGCAGAGATCTCTGGAAATTAATTCTTCTGGTACGAATTGAAGTGTTCTCCAGTTTTTCCGAACCGCATACTGGCATAAGGATTTAGTACGCAAATATTCAGGGATATATTTAAGAGCAAACACGGAACTGGCTAATGCAAGATGACACATCCGGCGTGTTTTTAGGCTGTCAGGTACTTTTCCAAGATTAACCCCAGAAACGGCAACAGCAAGCTCGCATTGTTCCGGAGTCTTTAATTCGTCCTCTACACAATCAATAGCGGTGGTCGCATCTGTATCAAAT
>JAJPXW010000025.1 GCA_021205255.1 Burkholderiales bacterium | reverse complement strand
TTCTTCAACATACTTCCTCTAAGTGTGGTTCTTATTTTCCCATTGTAAATAAAGACCCTCCTGAGAATATAGAGGGTCTTATTCTGAAGTAGCTGTTAGTTAATTTAGCTAATTTTATGAAAACTAAGCAACGAGCTTATAAAGCCACTTTTTCTTTATTGCTTCCTGACTATTTCTGAAGGAAGTCTGGTGTTCGATTTTCTAAGAACTTACGGCGCTAGTTTTAGTTTTCAATGATCGGTTTTAATTCCCGAGCTGCATAGCTGAATTAAAGAGTCTGGTGTTCTACCATACGATTCGCAATACCTTTCATAAGCAGCTAAAGCGGCAGCGGTTGTAGGCTCAACATAGAAACCCTTTCTTGCCAGTTTGGCCTTTGCTTCTGGAATCTTGTCTTCAGGTGCAGTCACAATCCGAATCTTGTGATCTTTGAACATCCGGAGAATTTCATCAGCACGAGCTGGTTTACCAATAGCAATTCCTTCTGCCAAAGTTGGTTCAGGCACAATGTCGACTAATTTATCGGACTTGGCCTTAAGTGTTTCAAAGAAAGGTGCACACTTTTCACTTTGAATAGCAATTATCTGAGGAAACTCGTCAATAGCACCGGATTTTTGGAGATGCTCAAGTGCTAAGACTGCTCCGATGAATTGAGTGCCATTACCAAGTTCTATGAAAAGATTTTTGGGAATTCTGCCAAGAAGTTCCAGTACTTCGTAGATATAAGTTTTAGTGCCTTCATAGAATGTAGGGTTATAGACATGGTTTGCGTAGTACCAGCCTTCTTTTATTACTTTTTCTCTACATACATCCGCACAGTGGTCACGTGAGCCAGGTACTACTGTGCCTTTAGCTCCATAGCCCTCTATCATTTTTATCTTATTCGGACTTGTTCCTTCGGGAACCATAATTTCGCATTCGATTCCAGCCCGTGCGCAGTATGCAGCAACTGCGATTCCAGCGTTTCCGCTTGAATCTTGGACGCATTTCGTCACTCCAATTGCTTTCATATGGCTAACTAGAGCGACTGCACCTCTATCCTTAAAAGATAGAGTAGGCATCATGTAATCCATTTTTAGCAGCAGGTCCTCATCGTAAGGAACGCAGGGAGTCATCCCTTCTCCCATAGTTATGTTTTTCCAATATTCACCTTCTATGGCAAGAAATTTTCTATACCGGAAGAGACTCCAAATTGATTTATCAATAAGCGATTCATTCCATGCTGGTGGCTCAAAATCAACTGTAAATAGACCACCGCACTTTTGGCAGTTGGGAGTAAGTTGAGAGGCGGGAGCAAGCTCACCGCAATTGAAACATTTAAACTTCATATTTTTCTCCACGACTATTTCTGCCCTTCCAGCATGTCTCTTCCGTTAGCTAGTTCTTTCTTGAGTCACTTCAAGATGTTGGTTTAAGTGATCCATTCTCCATGAAGGAAACTGGTTGGAAGATATGGGCACATTCTAATTGCGGGGCGCCATTTTCATGAGAGCCCCTCGTGAGGTAACAAATTTAATTGTGGCGTCTTAGTCAGCTGCTTGCCTATTCTGTAGTTCTGGAGTGGGCTCAGGCGGAGTGTCTTGAGGCTCTTCAGGCGCTTTTCCAGTTTCGAACTTGCAAGAGATTTCCGGCATTGCAAGAATACGAAGATCTCTCTGTGGGAATGGGATGCTGATATTTTCTTCTCTGAACCTCTTTAGGACCTTTCTACTAATACTGGATTTAAGAGTGGTAGTTCCAGCTTCAACGTCCGCAATCCAAAAGTAAGCAGTCAACTCGATTCCATCATCTCCAAAATTTGTGAGGAGAGTATATGGAGATGGATTAATAAGAATTCTTGGTTCTTTCAAGAGAACTTGGTTAACAATGTCAATGGCCTGTTCTACATCTGTGCTGTAATCGACACTTAGACCTAATGTTCCTCTATTCGGTCCTTGGAGATAAGAAGAATTCTGAACATTGCTAGTTACGAAGGATTCGTTTGGAATAATGGTAACAGTGCCATCATATTGTTTAACTACTGTATATCTAGTCTTAATGTCGGTGACCAACCCTTCTACTCCGCTTACATTGACCAGGTCGCCAATCTTGATACTGCGATCCAAAAGAATAATGAATCCACTTATGTAGTTCGAAGCGATTTTCTGTAATCCAAAGCCAAGACCCACACCGACAGCACCACCGAAGACTCCAAGAATCGTAAGGTCGATTCCCACCGCCGAAAGGCCGATCATCACGGCACCAATAAAGAGCACGACTTTAATGAACCTAATGAGTACAACTTTGACGTTGCCGTGCATGCCTCTGACAGATTGAACCCACTTTTCAGAAAGTTGGGCAATCCATTTTGCAATGAACATTGCGATGGCAATCGTGATAAATGCCATCAAGGCGTTCCAGAGTGAGATCTGTGATGCACCAATTGGAACTTTAGTTATTTCTAACCAATCTTGGGCTTTTGGCAATACACCGGTAACTTGGAGTGCGACACCAACCCAAATACAAAGGCTAATTGTCGTTTCAAGTTTTGATGTGCTTTTACCTTGGGCGAAAGTCTGATTGATCAGATAGACCAAGGTTCTGATGATGATGTAGGCGACTAGAATCAATAGATAGATTGATTCCAGTGGAAGTGCGTGTCCAGGAAGAAGACCCATATGCCGAGTGATATGGGTGATGACATAAACGCAAACGATGCTAATTACTGGCCATGACAGACTTATGACTAATTCCAGCGTTGCGCCTATCAAAGCAGCCCAGAAAGTGGCAGTTCCTTTCTTTTCTAAGGAAGACCCACTGTTATCGAGCATGCATATGAATTTTTCTTTAGCTAGATAATGCCAAAACCTCTTTCTTATATATAGACGTACTAGCCACGCGCCTATACCACCTACTATGAAAGACCCCCCGATAGTCAATAGTTGCCAATAAATGATTGGTTGGAAGAGACCTTTTTCCACCATCAACATTAGTTGATCGAGGATATTGCTATTGCCGGTTAAAAGATCTTCTGCAGAGTGAGCTGTCTGCGCTATTTGCTGAATTTCTAGATCAGTTGGAGGAGCTGGAGGTGTAGGTACTGGCATTGCTATTCCTGCTTATTTTTTCTTATCGGTTATACAGTCGTTAGTAGGGGGTAAAGTCAATTTTTTCTAAAGGAATTGGCAAGAATGGAGCAGGATTAAGGGATTGAACAAGTTCGAAGTCTAATTTGGGGACTACGACTAGTTCTCACACTGCTAAAGTACACTTACCTTGAATTGCCTTTACCATTTGCTTTTGAAAGACTAAGTGTATAGGAAGATATAATTAGGTTATAGGGTTTATCCCTATACTGGGCTTGACTAGATTTGAAAAGTTGTTTCCTTTCTTACACCTTACAGAAAGTTAAGTCTCTTTAGCTGGAAAGCATTAAAGGCAACGAGGCGACAGTGGGATATAAACCAGCCCACTAACCAGAGACCTTCTATAGGTATTTAGCATGTGCTAAGATATCTTTTGAAGCATTACCAAGTTACTAATACAAATAACATCTCTGAATAAACCACAAAAATGTAAAAATTTTTGTCACCATGAGGTAATAGACCTTCCAAATCCAAAATTAAGTGAATATTTAAAGATTTTGATATAAGT
>JAJPXW010000159.1 GCA_021205255.1 Burkholderiales bacterium | reverse complement strand
AAGATGTTTTTGTAAATTTTCTAACCTGTTAATGAATTGGAAGCTTCTATTAGTTCTTGTGATTTGGATAACTAATTCATACTTGATTCGTATAGCAATTTATAGCAATGGCCAACTTTTAGGAAGTTAGAAAGGAATAACTTCCGAAGGGTTTTGCCACATAGGAAATATCATTATGGAATATGTAACTTTAAACAATGGCGTAAAGATGCCGATCCTTGGCTTTGGTGTGTATCAGATCAAGCCCTCTGAAACAGAACGTTGTGTAGCAGATGCTCTTGATGTTGGATATCGCGCCATTGATACGGCGCAGGTCTATCAAAATGAAGAAGGAGTAGGCAACGCTGTTAAAAAGAGCGGCATTGACAGAAAAGACATCTTTTTAACGTCCAAGATTTGGATTGTTAACGCTGGTTATGACAAAGCAAAGAAATCCATTGAGGAATCTTTGCAAAGACTCCAGACCAACTATATTGACCTAATGCTGATCCACCAGCCGTTTGGCGACTACTACGGAACTTACCGTGCCATGGAAGAAGCCTATAAAGCCGGAACTCTTAGAGCAATTGGCACCAGCAATTTTGATCCTATCCGTATTATTGACCTCAACGCTTTCAACGAAATTACCCCTGCGGTTAACCAAATTGAACTAAACGTTTTCCAGCAACAAGTTGTCTCCCGCGAAATCGATAAAAAGTAGCGGATTCAGGTTGCACGTTGGGGTCCACTAGCCGACGCTCACAATGCCCTATTCTCTAATGAAGTCCTGAACGCAATTGGTGCACAATACGGCAAAACTATTGCGCAGACAGTACTTCGCTATTTAATCCAGTTAGGCGTAGTTGTTATTCCAAAGTCCACTCATAAAGACAGAATGGAAGAAAACTTCAATGTGTTCGATTTCACATTAAGTGATGCCGATATGAAGAAAATCGCGGCTCTTAACACCAACAAGACCGCTTTCTGGTCTTATGAAGATCCTAAGGTAGCAGAGATGTTTGCTGTTATCGGAAAGCAGACTGGACTTGATTAATAGTTAGATAGAGAGTTTAGGTTTTCTTGCAAGTCCTTCTCCATTTATCTTCATTCAAATGGAGACTTGAGACTTAATTAATTGAAGAGACGTGGTGTAATAGCCACGTCCTTTGATTTGTTTCTGTAGCCCCTCTCCAAATAATCGAACTAAAGAACACTTTCTGAAGTACCTAATCTTTTAGTTTCAGCTTTGATACACGAAACTTCACAGCCAAACCCGTTGTAAATGCGCTAATCAGCTTTCATGGCGTGTAAACTCAAATTTTTATCCCTTCTTAGGTCAGAACGGAGTATTTGCCATGGCTGCCAGAAAAAGTCTTTCTCCGCTAGCAATAGCTAGTTTCGCGCTTGTATGCACTGGCTTTTTTCACCCCTGCGTCTCTCAAGCACAGGAACAAGTTCTGCCTCTCAGTGAACTAATCGGCAAGATTCATTTTCTGAAACCCACTCGAGAAATTTGCCAGGAAGCATATTTCGAAAAGCTTGAAAGGGATTTGCAGTACTACGTGAACGGCAAGAGAGTCTCGGAATCCCAACAAGAGGATATGTTGCACTTAATCGCAAATGGGAAAAAGAACTGTGAGGAAGCTCATTTTATGGGTCCCAAATCCTTGCCCAAACCCGCTATGCCTGCACCACAGCCAAATAATCAGGCTCAGGATTCAGATTTAAATCAGTTCTAGGCTTCTTTTAGCTTTCTAAATCCCCTTTCCAAATTCAATCCCAAGAGCATTTGGGATAGTTTTGGCGTGGTCTTAACGGACTTCTTGTAGGAATTCAAATTTCCATCCCCAAATTTAATTTTTGGCGACAAAAATTACGCCAAATCATTCGTTTGTTGCTTACCCATATCTTCTTGAATTGATTAGTGGGCCTCCTCCCTATTAAATCTACGAATTGCCATCATAAAAATGATCAATTCCACTTCCTTTGATTGCTTATATAATTCTAAATGCGATGACTACTAGGTTTTTGCTCCACCATGATTTTTCCTCCTTTTCATCGTGATGGAACGAATGCTTTTCAGTGGCCGCTTTCAAGTTTGTGTGGTCCCGTTTGTAGCGCTGGTGGGAAGGTGGTAATGGCAGCTCCACCAGTGCTACAAACCTTTCTTTTTATCTTCTGAGTTAGCCTATCTAATAGTGATGTCTGAAGGAGACGTGGCTGATCACGATTCCATATTCAAATACTCAGACGCAACATTTGGAGTTCAACTTCGACGCCGAGAGTAAAGACCAACCAGTCTATGAAAAAGCCACCTTATTTCATAGATTAATTTCTCATCTATTTACAATAAGTACGGTAACTAGTTCCAGTCTTTTTTAGGCTAGATATCGTCTAGATCAACGGTTTTATAGGCTTCGGGATACTTAGTTTTAAGTACATACCTGAATGTAACATCGTTCCCCATAAATAGTGTTGCTGTATGTGCATTGTTGTCCGCTACCAGAATATAGGACTGATCCGGCAGGCGCCAAGTGGCAATTAATTGATCTAAACCAGCATAGGTATAAGAGGGCTTACCGTATTTACTAGTCAACTTTTCAAAATAAGCTTCAAAGTTATTATTGCGGTCATTTGGGAATGCTAGATTTATCTCACCAATTACATCTGCTTTTCCTTCGAAACCTGGTCCGACAGTCATCACAGGATTCCGAGGCAATTGGAAACATCCCGGCTGAATTGTAGTAATGCCGTCTTTAGTACTGTAATCGCAACTATGTTCTTTTAGATATGTAATAAATTCTTCAGTCGTAGTCTCTCCTGGAGAAATGCCGGCTAGAGTTACTGGAAGATATCCAGCTTCCGACGGGATAGCCAATGCTAAAAGAAAGGCCACTGAGAACGGAAGAAGCAAGTTCTTGGATTTCATTTTCTTACCTTTGGAATTAAAAGGGTTTAATAAAGTCTACTAAGGATTCACAGTTACATATAGGCAAAACATCTTATAAACGTAACGACATTTGACAGTACATATGTGTCCTTAGATCCTATAGCTAATTTGAAACTGTTCAAGTACGTTAAAACACCGCAAGGTCACTGTTTTCCGAAACCTCCGGCCACTTATTCGCTAAATTCTGGTCAAAATATTTATTGGCGAAAAAGTAGATATAGCCATAAGGGTCATGATTCGTTAGAGCTAAAAGGACTGAAACCTTTGGAGATCTCCATAGGAATTCACCGATATTGAGGTTTCCTGAGGACGCAATGGCCTCGTCTCGAGTTTTTCTAAGTGCCATAAGATAAGTGGTAGATGAACTGAAGTCCTTATCTCTGGAAAATTTCAGTTGTACGAGCTCGATTTTTCCAGAAGAGTCTGGGCTTAGTGCCGAAATTTCTGGCTTACCAGGCAACCTAAAGCAACCAGAGGGAACAAGAACGGAATTATCTTTTTCTTCGTATTTGCACCCTTTCTCCTTGATGGCTTCCTGGAACTGTTTCAAAGTTGTAGAACCCAGGTCCACAATACCAAGTACAGGCCTCTCTTGTTGTGAGATTACTGGCTGAGCCATAGAGAAAGTAGAAAGCATAAGCCAAGCACAGCAAATTGGAGCAATTGTTGAAAAGGTTTTAATTTGGACTTTCATTTTCTT
Source organism: Burkholderiales bacterium (assembly GCA_021205255.1). Classification (GTDB taxonomy): domain Bacteria; phylum Pseudomonadota; class Gammaproteobacteria; order Burkholderiales; family Burkholderiaceae_F; genus JAJPXW01. Next base: position 9 of record JAJPXW010000159.1, on the reverse strand, counting down.
CTCCTAGCC